>DATNQP010000432.1:0-21747 GCA_036703965.1 Leptolyngbyaceae cyanobacterium | reverse complement strand
TTAGAAAGACCACCAGGCGAGTTAGGATTGGGAACTCGCTCCCCGTAGAGGATTTTCTCTCGCATTTAACAAACTGCACCGCATCACACCATCGCCAATATAAACAGACCCTATACTACTTGGGAATTGCTCCCTTATATTTATGCAGTTGGTTGAAAACGATGCCCTAACGCACCGCTTCGCTAACGCATCCTGAAGAGAAAATGCAAGCCTACTCTTCCACAATCCAAGCAATGGCTCATAACAAAGAGTGAAAATTTACGGCTTGGCATCCTATTTACTCAGATAGATAAGAAGTAAGCCTACAGCTAACTCAAAATGGCAGCAGAGGATAGGTAAGCTGTGATTGTAAACTGCCACAGTATCTTTAATAACTCTTTATGAACAGCACGCTCTTAGGGAGCCAGGTTTTGAGGTAACTCTTGATAGTTGATGCAATAATTTCTCCTACTAAAGGCGTACTAATCCGACCTTATTTAGCACCCTAATTGCCTACCTGAAGTTAGAGGATTTTGCTGGTAAATTCTTTGCAAAATGGATAGCGAACATTCAATCCGCACTGTAATATGAAGACTGAAAAATCCAACGATAATATCCAAAAAACCGCTTCTCAGTATTTAATCAGCGTTTCAATAGGAGTTTTAGTACTTATTCTTTTAGCTGTAATTTCCTATTACGGAATCTTCCAAAACCACATTCTTTGACCTAGTTTCTGGTAAGACTTCAGCCCATTTTAGAGATACTTTTGGCGATCGCCTATAGACTGTCTCGATCGAGAGTTAGACAGCTGTGATAGGCGATCGCTTATTCACTTAAGAGGCGTCCAAAGATTCTCACTTAGTGTAGGTCTGATTAGAGTTAGCGATCGCTTCATTTTAAGTGAAGGTGATCCCACCGTTCGATGCCTGTCAGGGGCTACCCAAACATACTTCTGCCAAATCCACATTCCACATCATCGTATCCATGAATCGACGGTTTCGCTGATTTTTCAACCTTGGCAGAAATCTGCAAGGCAATTTTATCTGTAGGGATTTCGATATTCTTTACAACCCTCACACTGCCTATCCAGATAAGATAAGCTTACTCTTCCAAAACTTCAACCAAGTCATCAATCATTACATCAAATACACGGGCTAGTTTCTGCAAAGCCGTATAGTCTACAGTTGCCAGACTAGGAGCTTGAGCGTAATTTTTAACCGTGCTATAAGGAATTCCGGAGCGCTCGGATACATCTTTAAGTGTCCAACCCTTCTCAGCAGCTAGTTCCCGAACCCGCAACCTAATTAGCCCCATTCTAAGCTTGACATTGGCTACGATCGTAGCTTTTAAGGGTATTATCCAATCTGAACAATCGCACGCTTGCCCGTAAAACCACTGGGCGATCGCCTTTCTTTAAACAACCCACTTGCCTGGGAAGGATAGCTCCATAATACCAAGACCCCAGGCTGGCAAAATGAAGAAGCTAGACCCAGCAACCTTTCAAGCAAAGGGCTAGCAGCTAATAACAGATAACCAAGCGATTACTCGCTTCCCGCTCTAAGATTACCTAGCAAAAGCCCTCTCCCAGTCCCTAGTCTCTAGTCCCCAGCCCCCAATGCCTGAATTCATCGGTATTATTCTATCGGGCAGGGAGTAAGATGTTTCTGAGAAAATGTCTTTAATTTTTCTTAATATCTTAATAGTTTGATAAAAAAGAACAAGGACTAGCTGGAAGACAAAGTGATGGATACAGACTATCCAGATATAGATATTGCGCCGTTAATCGATCACGCACTGCTAAATCCCGCTGCAACACCGGAGCAATTGGAAAAATGTTGCCAAGAGGCAGACCGCTTCCAGTTTGCGACAGTGTGTGTATACCCGGTTTATGTGAAACAAGCGGCTGAACTGCTTCGGGGCAAGAACCCAAAAGTCTGTACAGTTATCGGTTTTCCCACAGGTGCAACAACACCAGCCACGAAGCTCTACGAAGCTCAAGAGGCGGTGGACAATGGGGCAACAGAGCTAGATGTAGTCATCCATCTGGGTGGATTGAAAGCAGGAAAAACAACTGAATTATACCGGGAGATTGCCCAAATCTGCGATGAAACGGGTCAAACCGTTAAGGTAATTTTGGAAACTGCCCTGTTGACAGATGCAGAAAAGCAACTCGCTGCGGAAATATGTATGGATGCTGGTGTGCAATTTATCAAAACCAGTACCGGCTGGAATGGAGGTGCTACAGTTGCGGACGTTCAACTCCTGAAGAAAATGACACGAGGACAAATTGGCATTAAAGCCTCAGGAGGGATACGTACAATCAAGCAAGCCTTGGATTTAGTCGTTGCTGGGGCGACGCGCCTGGGTACATCTCGCGGTCCTGATTTACTGCGACAGCACGATACTCTGGAACAGGAGGAATACCCTTAATTTTGGATTGCAGAATTGGGGGTTGCGAGTAAAGAAGTACGGATATCGATTTCATCTATATCTTCATCTTCGGTTTTAAATCCACAATCCAAAATCCAAAATCGCTGATGAGTCGAACCTACAAAGCCACTGGGATCAATCTAAAAAGTATGCCGCTGGGGGAAGCGGACAGATTAATAACAATCTTGACGCGGGAGTTTGGTCTGATTCGGGTAGTGGCACCAGGCGCACGCAAGCAAAACTCGAAATTGAGAGGGTTATGTGGCTTGTTTGTCGTGAATCAGTTGTTATTGGCGAAGGGGCGATCGCTCGATAAAATTACCCAAGCAGAAACTCTGGAATCTTATCCAGGATTAAGTAAAGAGTTAAGTAAACTAGCCGCCAGTCAGTACCTTGCAGAATTAGTTCTCTGTCATGCCTTAAGCGAGCAGCCACAGGAGGAACTGTACGAGCTACTCAATGAACATCTACGGCGTCTGGAACAGTTACCCAGCCGCGCAGCGGGTCAGTCAGGGACGTCATCAGTGCTGGCGCTCTTATCCCACGCCATTTTTCACCTGCTAGCGCTGGCAGGTATCGCCCCTCAGGTTCAAGCTTGTTGTGTCACTCAACACTCCTTGACACCGGATTTTAGCGACCCAGATTGGCAAGTTGGTTTTAGTGTCGATGCAGGCGGCACGGTCAGTTTAGCTCCTAATGAATCGCTAGACCAGAAATGGCAGCATCCAGTTGTTACCAGAGAAGGAAAGGTCGCTCAGACAAGGGGTAGCGAAGAAACCGAGGTCCAGAGACAGCCTCCACCACGACTGAACACTAAACTTGATGCGATGGAGTTGACACTACTCCAACAACTGGCAAAAGCTGAGTTACCTCAGTGGACGACAGTTTTACCAGACCCCTTAGGAGATAAGTCTCCCTCAGCATTAGTTGATTCCGTTTGGGTGAAAGTGGAGCGAGTGTTACGAGAGTATGCCCAGTATCACTTCGGTCGGTCAATTCGTTCAGCGGCTTTAGTCGATGCTTTGTCTATCCCTAACCTATGAGATTGATAGCCATATTAATTACTTGAAGTCGAGTCAATAGAGCCAGAATGCAATTATTTGAGTCCGAACGAGCAACAAAACATCCTATTGAAGAGAAGTCTGACCCTATGGCAGAGAGAAGCTCCTCTGGAGCTGAAGAGCTAATAGACCCTGAAAAAAAGGGTCTACCACCAGAGTTTGATGATGCCCCTGCTGAACCCTTGAAACGGGGGTTCATGCCGGTTCTGAAAAACCGTAACTTCCTAATCCTGTGGAGTGGTCAGGTCTTCTCTCAGCTGGCAGACAAGGTTTATCTGGTGCTAATGATTGCCTTGATCGCCAGTCGCTTTCAAGATGCCCATCAAAGCATCAGTGCCTGGGTATCGGCGCTCATGATTGCTTTCACTATCCCGGCAGTGCTATTTGGTTCCGTTGCCGGTGTTTTTGTAGACCGATGGTCTAAAAAGGCAGTGCTGGTGGCAAGCAATCTCCTGCGAGGGGTCTTAGTTTTATCCGTGCCGGTATTGTTGTGGATCACTCAAGGCTGGAGGTCGTTCTACAATTTACCCGTAGGCTTCTATGTTTTGTTAGGGGTCACATTCCTGGTTTCAACTCTGACGCAGTTTTTTGCACCGGCAGAGCAGGTAGTGATTCCGCTAATTGTGAAGCCTCGAAATCTGCTCTCCGCCAACTCGCTTTACACAACAACGATGATGGCATCGTTGATTATTGGCTTCGCGGTGGGCGATCCGCTTTTAGCACTTGCCGATACCTTGGTGAGTCAACTCAGTCCTGGGTGGGACTTTGGCAAAGAACTAGTAGTGGGAGGCTCGTATGCGATCGCGGGGCTACTGCTAGTGCTACTAAAAACGGGTGAAAACAGAGCTAAACCGGAAGGCGAGACACCTCACGTCTTTTCAGATATCCGGGATGGTCTGAGCTATGTGAAACATCATCGGCGTGTCCGCAGCGCCTTGATTCAACTGGTGATTTTGTTTTCCGTATTTGCAGCGTTGTCCGTTCTAGCCATTCGTTTGGCAGAAACGCTGGGTCTAAGGGCGTCACAGTTCGGCTTTTTGCTCGCTGCTGGTGGCGTTGGTATGGCTTGCGGAGCCGCAATCTTGGGACACTGGGGTCAGCACTTATCTCATGCCAAGCTGAGTCTGTATGGTTCCGCTGGTATGGCGGGCGCACTAATGGGTCTGTCTCTATTTACGCATCACTTGGGGCTGTCTTTACTGATGACGATGCTTTTGGGGGGCTTCGGGGCAATGGTTGGCATCCCCATGCAAACGACGATTCAGGTAGAAACTCCAGTAGAGATGCGGGGAAAAGTCTTCGGCTTACAAAATAACGCCATCAATATTGCCCTGAGCTTACCCTTAGCCTTAGCGGGTTTTGCGGAAACTTTGGTGGGGTTACAGTCTGTATTTTTCAGTTTGGCAGCACTTGTGATCGCGGGAGGGGTCTTAAACTGGTATATTTCCCGTACAGGATCATCTATGTCAACCAAAACTGACAAATAGAGACTCGATACTCAACCTGAATGCATATCGCTTGGCTCGGAAAAAAATCACCCTTTTGTGGAAACGTTACTTACGGTCGCGAAGTCACTAATGCGCTACTAGACCTGGGTTACCAGGTCAGTTTCCTCCACTTTGCGCAAGAAGAAGCAGACTCTGGCACGGAATCGGGTTGCCAGGAAGTATCGCTTCCTTTCCTTTACAAATCTCAGATTTACACAATTCCAACACTCACAGCGAGCAAGGTGTTGACGCGATCGCTCAAGCAGTTGCGACCTGATATAGTACATGCTTCCCTGACGTTGTCTCCGTTAGACTTCTTATTACCGGAAATTTGCGAAGAACTCAATATACCTCTAGTCGCGACCTTCCATCCGCCGTTTGATGGTAAGCGGCGAAACCTGAAATCGGGAACACAACTATTCACTTATCAGCTATATGCGCCTTTTTTGGCTCACTATGACCGGGTAATCGTGTTTTCCCAACTTCAGCGGAATTACCTGATGCGACTCGGTGTTCCCCAAGAGAACCTAGCCGTGATCCCCAATGGGGTGGATGTCCAGAAATATTCTCCTGGTCCTTCCAATCTCAAGTTTCAATTCAACGCCCAACGCCTGTTTGTTTACCAAGGTCGAATTTCTACAGAAAAAAATGTCGAGGCGTTGTTGCGAGCATGGAAGCAGTCAGACCTTGGTAACTCTAGCAAGCTAGTCATTGTGGGTAACGGCACTCTATCAGCTTCTTTGATGCCATTTTATGGTGAGGAACACGGCATCATCTGGCTAGGATTTGTTGCTGATGAAGAGCGGCGTATCGAAATTCTACGGGCAGCTGATGTGTTTATTTTGCCTTCTCTATTAGAAGGACTTTCTTTATCGTTACTTGAAGCGATGGCATGTGGTGTTGCTTGTGTGGCAACCGACGCGGGTGCTGATGGAGAAGTATTGGAGCATGGCGCTGGTGTCATTCTCAACACCCACCGGGTGACATCCCAGCTTCACACCCTTTTGCCTCTGTTTCGCGACCACCTAGAGTGGACAACTCTACTGGGACAAAAGGCAAGGACAAGGGTTCTAGAACGCTACACTCTCAGCCGCAATATTACCCGGCTTGAAAAACTTTATGCCGAAGTTCTACAGCTACGGCGCGTGCAGTTAAGTGGTTGGGTCTAGAGCAAAGGCGCGACAGCTTCTTATCTACAAAAAACTGAGCATCAACAATCTATAGACCGTTGATGCCCAGGTAATTTGGAGCAAGTTAACCAGTTGTAACCTACATATCGCTCAATCCCTAGGTAGGGATCGAGCTAATCTTCGTTTACCTCTGTGTGAGAACCCTTAGCTTCAATTGACCATAAGAGCGTGCTTTAAAGAAGGCAAGGAAGTGCCTAAAAGGCGACGCTAGGCGACCAGAGAGAAAAGCCCTTTCAATCCTCTGAAAGAGCTTAGATATCCGGTTCGCTTTCTAGGTCGCGATCGCTGTCTTCTTCTTGGTTCTCATCCCTCGGCGATCTGGTGTACCGTCGGTTTTTAGAGAAACGACCCGTATTTTTACGTTTACGAAACTTACGGGCGTAGGCTTGGTTCCGTTGCGCCTTTTCTTTTTTTAGATTGCGGCGCTTTGCCATGTTGACCTCATTATTAACAAAAAACAGTGCCTCACAAATTCTTCCAAAAGATTCAGCTTAGCTTGTCTATCTTACCAGTGTTATACCTGAGAAGTAGGCGGCGTTAGTACAGCTGAACTCAGATTTTAAGAAATGCAGCCGGTACTAGAACTTTTATGCAATCGCGTGTTTCCCCGCTGCTTGTCTTAGGTCTAGCTTTTTTGACGCGCCTCGCACGTCCCATCAATAACCTCAAAAGGTACTTTTTTAATTACTGAGGTTACCGAACTTGCATCCGTAACGTCTATGATAACAGTCGGTAAGCAACCCATTCTAGAGGCAGCGATCGCCTTTTCTATCAATGCGTCGAACGTGGCAATTTGTACAAACCGTGCTGGGGATTATATTTCGCCATCCGATCACTGGGACGAGTATCATCCCGATCTTGCCAGATGGGCAAATTGTACTGATCCGGCGTCGGGATAATGGTAAGTGGGGACTGCCAGGAGGTTTTGTGAATTGGGGTGAAACTATTCCGGCAGCAGTGCAGCGGGAGTTGGTCGAAGAAACTGGGCTAGAGTTGCTCTCGATTCGCCGGTTGGTTGGGATCTACTCCGAACCCGACCGCGACCCGAGAATTCATTCTATTTGTGTCCTGGTAGAAGCTGATGTCCAGGGAACAATGCAGGTACAGGATACGTTAGAAATCAGTGACGTCCAAGCGTTTGACCGCTCAGCTATCCCAATAGGCAATCTGAGCCATGACCATGACCGGCAGTTACAAGACTATTTCGATGGCAAGACAACCTTGGCTTAAGCCTCGCCGTTTTCATTGAGGTACACTACAACCACTTTTAGTCATGGTAAAAACTTACCTTAACTCCTGTGACTCTAAAAAAAGACCCTGCAATCAGGATGAATCTACCCCTACGCAATTCTCGAATTAGGCTGCCATTAGGACAAGTTTTCTGGCGTGAAGTCGGTCAAGGACCGATTCTCGTGTTTCTACATGGTTCTTGGAACGATAGCAGTCAATGGTTACCGATTATTGAGCATCTAAGTCAGGATTACCATTGCTTTGCTCCCGACTTACTGGGGTTCGGGGAATCCGAGAAACCCAAACTTCACTACTCGATACAGTTAGAAGTGGACTGTTTGGTTGAATACCTGGAGGCGCTACATCTACCACAGGTGTACTTGATTGGTCACTCCCTGGGGGGGTGGATTGCCGCTAGTTATGCCCTAAACGATTTGTCTAAAGTTGGGGGTCTGGTGTTGTTGGCACCAGAAGGCGTTCATGCAGAAGGACAGCCTCTAAGTGCTTGGTGGGAGCGATGGCTCTTTGGGCGTCCACCTATTGCCCATAACATTTTGCGATCGCTTCTGCCCCTAGCGCAGCTGATTGGGCGTCACAAATCCCTTCAAAAAGTCCTACAGCGACAGCAACAGCTCAATAGCTTCCCTATTGCCAGCCAACTCTTGTTCCGACGACGCCGGTCAGAAATTCAAGCGGAATTATTGGAAGAACGACTCAACTGGATCAAAGTTCCAACCTTAATTCTGCAAGGTGGAAAGGACACTTCAATCGCGATCGCACGCAGCCAAACCTATGCTGAGCATACTCCGCAAGCTGAGCTAAGAATAATTGAGCAGGGGGGAAATGACTTAACCGAAGCCTTGCCCGGTTTAGTTGCTGAGCACATTCATAACTTTGTTATGAGTCAGCTGAAGGTCGAAGGTTAAAAGATGAAGGTCAAAGGAGACTCTTTCTACAAAGTGTTGATTCTTCATCCTTTTTGGTCATAGCGATCGCGTTTGAGTAGTCGCTTCATCCACTTTGAAAACTTCCACTGAGGCTTGTAGTTGCTGTGCTACTGCCATAGTTTGCTGCAAAGAGCCAGAAATCTGATAGGAAGACTTGGAAGCTTGTTGAGAAACCTTAGCCATATCCTGCATCAAATCAGTAACAGCTTTAGAGGTTTGGGTCTGAGACACCGCCGCAACCGAAATGGATGCTACCAACTGACCAATCTGGTGAGACACCTCTAAAATCCGGCTCAGACTTTGTTTAGTGTCTTCCACCAAGTGGGTGCTTTCAACCACCTGGATCGTTCCCAATTCTATCGCCTCAACAACCTGAGTTGTTTCAAATTGGATAGTTTCAACAATTTGTTCAATTTCTTTCGTCGCCGCCGCCGAGCGAGCTGCCAGTTCGCCAATTTCTTTGGCAACTACTACAAACCCCTGATTTTCTTTATCGGTACGGCGGGCTTCAATCCCAGCGTTTATTGCCAACAAATTGGTCTGCAAGGCAATTTGGTTAATCAAGGCAACTACCTTAGAAATCTGTTGGGACGATTCACCCAAATGCTTTACCTTGTTGGCTGTTTCTGCGACAGTTTTCCGCAAGTTCAAGATCGTTTGGACGGTGTGATCCATCGCCTCTTTTCCCGCTTGGGCAGTCGCTGAGGCAGTACGAACCACATCGGCTGCCTGGTGCGCGCCCTGAGCTACCTGTTGAATCGAATGCGTCATTTGCTCAACCGAATCTAGAGTACGCGTCGTCTCCTCGGCCTGTTTGAAGGCAAGATCTGCAAGTTGACGGCTCGCCCCTTCATTTTCTCCTAATGAAGCGTTAACCTGAGTCGTTGCCAGTTTTACTTGCTTGACGATTCCCCGTAGGCTCTCAATCAGGGCATTGAAGAAGTCAGCTATGGTGCCAATTTCTCCCTCCCTCACCTCAGCACGGATCGTGAGGTCGCCTTTAGCTACCCCTTTAACATCCTCAATCAAGCTCACTAGTTGACGCCGAAGCTCCTCGGTTTGCTGCTGTTGTACTGTATAAGCCATGTTGACCTGCTCAATCAGCTTGGCTTGGTCTAGAGCAAAACCGATTTGAGCTGCCAACTGCTTGAGTAAATAAAATTCAGACTGCTGCCAGTCCCGGTGACTAGAACACTGATGGACACACAACAAACCCACAAGCTGATCATCAACCACAATGGGTGCGACCATACTAGCCTTGATTTGAAGGTCTTCTAGGAGCTTCAAATGAGAAGATGTAGGGTCAGTCTTATAAACGTCATAGCCGACCCAGAGGCTACCACTTCTATACCCTTGGAAATTTTCTTCCTTAAATAGTTCATTGAGTATTTGCCCCTCAACTGGTTTCCAAGCCGGTGCGAGCGCTTGGGAGGTAATTTCTCCACTCGTACCGTCGGGATGGAAGCGATAAATCAGTACACGATTGGTTTCTATGGTCTTCCGAATGTCTTCTACTGAGGTGCTAAAGATATCTTGTGAGTTTAGCGATTGACGAATGTGGGCAGTAAATTCTGCCAAAAGCTTTGTTCCCTTTGCTTCAGTCGCCGCACTTTTCAGGAGAGTTGCTTGTTCAATCGCTAAGCCAACTTCAGTTGCCAATACCTCAAATACGTTAATCGTGGACTGCTCCCAGGTTCGCGCTACCGAACACTGATGGGCAATCATCAAACCGACAAGCTGGTTGCTGGTGCGAATGGGTGCGACCAAACTCGCCTTAATGTTGTATTGCTCTGTTACAGAAGTGTCAGTATGGTTCAGAGCTGATTCTTGAAGGGTGTTACTGATGGCGTGGACATAGCCATTCTTAAACATCTCTAGATAATCTTCTTTAATACCGATATGACCCAGTTCAAGCCCCAACATTTTCGACCAGCCTGAAACAACCGACTCAGCAATGACGGTTCCATCCTGGAGACTTGCACTAAAGCGACAAATTACCACTCGCTCTACATTCAGCGTTTGCCGAATTTCTTTGACGGCTGTGTTGAAGACTGCCTCTGGGTCGAGATCTACATTTAGTACTTGTCGGATTTCTCTAGCTGCGGTGCTGAACATGTCCTCTGGATTGAGAGATTGATGAATACGTAGGGCAACGTTGGAAAACGAGTGTGCTTGCCCAGCTTTTGCCCTCTGGAAGTTCAGCTGACCCAAGCGAAGGGCGATTAACACTGCCAAGTGCATGAAGAAATCGATGTCGTTTTGCTGCCAAACCCGTGGTTGGTCGCACTGATGAGCAATCAGTAAGCCAAGTAGTTGGGCGTCTTTGAGAATTGGTACCACCATGTTGGCTTTGACCTGATATCTTTCCAACAGCTTGATGTGGCACTCTGACAAACCGGCTTGGGTTATGTCATTGATGACACAGACGCGACCATTCTTGTAGAGTCCTCCTTGGCTATCTTTTATACAGGTGTCTACGATTTGAGTGTTAATTAATTGGGTTATTCCAGGAGCCACTGCTTCTACGGTGATAGTTCCATTCCACTCAGAATCGAAGCTATAGATAACCACTCGATCGCTTTGTAAGATTTCTCGCGCTCCCTCAACTACTCGTTTGTAGAGATAGTCAAGATCCAGGGATTGATTCTGGGAGGTAATATCTGCAAATAGCTGTGCTTTCTTTGACGCGCTGAGGCGGTAAGTGAATAACGCGCTCGCACTAACTAACAAAGCTGTCACTCCATTGAAAAGTGCCAATTTCAGCAGCAATTGTTTCTGGAGGACTGGTGAAATTGAGCTTCCACCTGACTGGGTTCGGGCGATTTGTGTTGTGCTTGCTTTGCTTGTCAAGTAATAGCTAGTTGCGCCGAAACTTAATGCAGGAATGATGCTCAAACCGAGTGCTAAAGCCAATGCATGGGCACGCTGTAAAGGAGCTTCCCCATTGTGAGATGAGTGTTGTTTGACTACCGGGAAAGCTAGATTGAATTGGTTTGTCATGAGGAGGCAACTACCGAAGATAAGACGCTTGCATTAGTTAAGATTTCATCATTTCCGCCATCTTGCCCAACAAACCGTTGTTGACAATCAGCTTTTCCCACTTCTGCCTTGTACTCAAAGGCATTGGAAGCGTTTGAAAAGTATTGCCAACATCCAAACCCCTTAGTACCGGCACTCAGCACCCTTGCCGGTTACTTCAGAGGATGAGAGTTAGTCACCCCTATAAAAGAAAGTCTTCTTGGTTGGGACAGCAGTGGACCAGTAACTTAAACTTAAGTGTTGTAGAGATGCACTCTTAGTCGTACTGCTTGTATTACAAATATTCTCTGCGTAGAATACGCAAACTTTATCAAGTCGTAGTTTTTGCTGTTTTAATCATAAGTGAAATCACCCGTAAATAGGTAAAGTTTTATTAAAAGTTCCGGATTAAATATTTTGAGCTGCCGCGTTTAATAAGAAGCAGATATTTTTTACTAGGAAAAACAACCATTTTTATGGAGGTGGTCTTCTCTGTTATCCCACCCCCTTTCTCTATGAAGTTGATTTTGGATACCCACTAAGGAAGCACTGTCAGGCGTCCACAACACCGCAGTTGTCCTGGAGTCAGAGTGATTTCCTGGAGAGCAACTTCTGAACCTAAATCTACCTGGAAGCCATCTAAGTTTATCGGCTCTGACTCTGGATTGAGTTGAATCTGGAGGGAGTTTAGTTGCAGCATGCGCATCGTCGCCAGTTGAAGATTGGCGCGAATTACGACTGGCGTTGTTTGAACAGCATCTGTCAGAGTGCCAACGAGTGTCAGCTGGTCTGTATCAATAGCAACGTGTTGCCAGCTGATTTGTCGCTCTTTTAGGTCATTATCTAAGTTTGTTATTCCATCGGATTTGAGCAAAGTACCCAATAACTCGGTTAAAGCGGTGGATAACAACGGTGACTGAAGGGATGCTTGAAGGTCGCTTTCCAGGAGTAGTAGCTCACCAACCACTGGCACGGGTTCTAAAAGACGTAGGGGTTTGCCCTTGATTACCTGACCCAGGTTGACGCGAATATTGGTACCTTCCAGCTGAATTTTGCTAAGATGCAGTCCTTGATAGATTGCGCCGCTTGCCGCAATTGAGACGCTTGGGATGTAACCCGTGAGAATTTGGCGATCGCCTCCAACAATTTTGAACTGTAAAGCTTCAACCTGCTCCACTTGCGATCGCAACCACAGCCGCAGCGCTGGTGACAAAACTGTGCTGATAATTCGGCTTTTTTGGGACTTCAAGGTTTTTGGAGTTTCAACATCCATGATTCATAGATTCTGCAATGGGCAAGGGTTATACCCTCCAACCGAACTGTTTTCTTACCGAAAGCCGAACACCTGAAATTATCCACATTCTTGTAATATTTGTACATAGTCTAGGTCGGTGCCAAGCGTAGCTATTGCTATTCTCCGTAAGGGTAGCCTATTGGAGTACACTAGTCCGCCGGGTGATCGTCCTTCGTTAGATGGAAAAGCTCACACAGTAGTCGGACCATGGAGGAAAGAGTGCAAAAAATTCTTTCACAGTGGGGTATTGCCTCACGGCGTCAAGCTGAGAAAATGATCTTAGCAGGACAGGTTCGGCTTAATGGCACGGTGGTGCATCTAGGAGAAAAAGCCAATCCAGAAACAGACTTGCTAGAAGTCAATGGCAAGCTTGTAAAACCGCAAAACCGTCCTCAATCTATTTATCTTTTACTGAACAAACCCGCTGGCGTAGTTTCTACTTGCCGTGATTCAAGACAACGTACTACTATTTTGGATTTACTGCCAAGCACACTCTCCAGAGGGCAGGGTATCCATCCAGTTGGACGCCTAGATGCAGAATCCACAGGGGCATTACTTCTCACCAATGATGGGGCATTGACATTTCATCTGACGCATCCTCGTCATCACGTTTCTAAGACCTATCACGTTTGGGTGCAAGGTCACCCCCCTGAATCAGTGTTACAAGCTTGGCGTCAGGGCGTTGACTTGTCAGGAAAAAAAACTCTCCCTGCTCAAGTCCGGGTACTCAAACGTGAGCCAGCACAAACACTTTTGGAAATTGTGTTGACAGAGGGTAGAAATCGGCAGATTCGCCGTGCCGCCGAACTGCTATGCTATCCAGTGATTCATCTGCACCGCACTGCGATTGGTCCGATTCAATTACAACCTAAGGGGGAGCCGGTACTACCCAGTGGTTACTACCGTTCTCTTAAAGATTTTGAAATTCGCTTCCTCCACAACCGAGTCCACCTAACATCAGTAGAAGTGCCAGCAGATATCAAGGAGTACGAGTATGAAGGAGAATAAACTCCATTTTCACCAGGAACAAATCGAGAAGCTGGAAGAACTGGGGTCTCGCCTCCGCGAGTTCCGCACCAAACAGTCTATCCCCTTAGAGGAAGTTGCGGCTCGAACCCGAATTCAGGCACGACTTTTGAATGCGATCGAAGAAGGCAGACTCGATCAATTACCAGAACCTGTTTACATAAAAGGATTTATCAAGCGCTTCGCTGAAGCCCTGGGTTTAAATGGGGCAGAATTTGCCAGTAGTTTTCCCACGGGATCGGGTATACAATTTATCAGACCTACCTGGCGGCACTTGCCAGCAGCACAATTGCGACCTATTCATCTTTACTTGCTCTATATTTGTCTGGTGATAGCGGCGGTAAGTGGCTTATCTTACTTGGTTAGGGGTTCTGCCATACAAGTGATTGAGGTTGAAGAATATCCGCCACGAGCCGAACAGTTACCACCACCTAGAAATTCACCCCAGAAGAAACAACAGAAGCCAGAACTAACCAAATCGTTTGAAGTAACGCAGCCTACTCAAAATGGAAAGTCGGTGCAAGTGGGTGTCACCCTTAAGGCTCAGTCTTGGATTCGAGTCGTCGCAGATGGTAAAACAGAATTTGAAGGCGTCTTACCAGAAGGAACACAGCGTACTTGGGTAGCCTCTCAAAAACTGAGCGTTCGGGCTGGCAATGCCGGGGGGGTCGTGGTTGAGTTTAATGACGAAACAGCCAAACAGATGGGTGCCCCCGGTGAAGTTCAGGAAGTAACTTTTGCCGCCAATTCTCGCTCTTAGTTGAAACTCCGCATCCCCAGAGTGGGAGGCGGAGTCTTAGTCCCTGGGAAGTCCAACGACAAAACCAAAAAAGGGTTCTTAGATTAAGAATTAATTGGGGCACGACCGTAAGTATAAATCAGGGTCTTGAGGCGATCGCTCAATTCCTTTGTGATTGCACCCGGTTGGTAGCGCCACCCCCAATTACCTTCCGCTTTGCTAGGAAAGTTCATTTGAGCCTCTCCGCCCAAACCTAAAAGATCTTGCATCGGAATAATTGCTTGGTTGGCTACACTACCGAGCGCAAGACGGATCAAATCCCAATGGATACCCTCTGGACTCACTGTCCCCAAGTAACGTACAACGTTCTCCTTTTCGTGTTCTGAGATCTGATTGAACCAGCCCACTGTTGTGTTGTTATCATGTGTGCCGGTATAAACAACACAGTTGCGGGTATAGATAAAAGGCAAATAAGGATTATCCGGTCCGCCACCAAAGGCAAAATGCAAAATCTTCATGCCGGGAAAATCGAAGCGATCGCGCAGTTCCTCCACCTCTAGCGTGATTATTCCCAAATCCTCAGCCATAATCGGCAACTTGCCTAAGTTATCGTTGAGTACCTGAAAAAATTCTTCTCCTGGTGCCTTAATCCACTCTCCATTAATGGCAGTAGTTTCTCCTCGCTTAACCGCCCAGTAAGCCTCAAATCCCCGAAAGTGGTCAATCCGAATGATGTCCACGTACTCTAGCAGGGACTTAAAACGCTGCACCCACCAGGCAAAATTGTCCTGCTGCAACTTTTCCCATTTGTAAACGGGATTGCCCCAGAGTTGACCTGTTTCGCTGAAGTAATCTGGGGGAACGCCCGCCATGAGCGACGCTTCACCTGTTTCTTCATCCAAGCAAAAGATTTCTGGATGCGCCCAGACATCGGCACTATCATGAGCGACATAAATGGGAATATCGCCAATAATCTGAATGCCCTGGGAATTGGCATACTCTTTTAACTTTGACCACTGGTGGAAAAATTCAAACTGTAGGAATTTGTGGAAATAAACCTCACCCTCCAGGCGATCTTTCCACTGCTGTAGCACTTCGGGATGCGATTTAGAAATATTCCGCTCCCAAGTATGCCAGCTAGCACCTTCATGAGCTTCCCTGATTGCCATAAACAGGGCATAGTCATCCAGCCAATGAGCTTTGGTTTCACAAAATGCTATAAGCTCCTTTTGCTGTATCGGCGACGCTTTCTCTTTAAAGTTTTTGCAGGCTTGGGCGAGCAAAGGGATTTTGGTTTTCATAACCTGCTCAAAATCCACACTGTCAGCTGGAAACTCTGGCAAGTCCGCAAAGTTCTCTTCCGTTAGTAGTCCCTGCTCTTGCAACTGTTCCAGGCTAATCAGCAGCGGGTTTCCTGCCAATGCTGAAAAGGACGCATAGGGAGAATTGCCATATCCAGTTGGTCCTAGGGGTAATACCTGCCAAAGCTGTTGGGAACTTTCTACCAAAAAATCAATGAAGCGGTAGGCTTCTACTCCCAATTCGCCAATACCAAATCGGCTAGGAAGAGAAGTGGGATGCAGCAAAACACCACTAGATCTAGGAAACGCCATAAAGCAATGATAGAGAGAAAGCAAATGTTATGACACTATCATGGTATGGACGGGTTGAAAATCAATCCCCAGCCAGGTGAAAGAGAGAGAAAACCCATGTCTAAGATATTCATGTCGAAACAGCTGGTGCTAATCAAGCGCGATCGCGGCGGTGTCGGACTTTCCGCGACCTAGCAGCAAAAATGAGCGTCAAATTCAGGAAATTGGGTGGTGTAGAATTTTCCTGAGAAATCTTTAATTATTTTAATAATCATGAAAATTAAGTCATATCAAATATAAAAATAAGTAAAAATACGGCATAGTTCCTTTCTGAACAGAGTCGGTATAGCCCATGACTCACCCTTTGGTATCGGCAGCTGCCGATGCTCAGCATCCTGTATCTCCCAAGTCTCAACCGGGTGACAGTTCTCTCCGGACATCCACCTCCAAAGCATCAAAATCGTTGACGCCTAGTGCGCCAGCAGAAAACGTTCATTCTCTTGCGGCTCTCTGGGCGCGGAAATATTATGTTTCTGTTACAGCCACTAATGAGCAGTCATCGCTCAATAAGGCTGACAATCTGAAGGAGATTGCTTCAAAAGAAGGTCGAGAGCGCACTGTTGAAAAGCTGATGCAAAACCTGACTTTGGCCAGTGCCCAAGCTTGGTCTCTGACAGAAAGCTTGCTATCGGAGGAGATTCGACGCCACGGCATCAATCCAAACTTGATTAATCCTTTGGAGATTGCCGCAGATACTCGCTTTCTCTTTCAAAAAACCCTCAATGCCTATGCTGAACGCGCAACTCCACGACATTTGTCAGTGATTGTGGGGAAAGACTTCGGGCGAGTACGGCAGAAATACACAAGCGTCGATCGCCGTGCCATTGGCTTCGTCAGTATGCAGTTCCACTACACGGGTCAGAAGTTACTTCAGTGGCTCTCGGTTCCTGAACAGATGCTGTGGACGCCTTACTTGAAGGTAATGGATGACCACATGTATATGCCCCTACAGGCTGCCTACGAAGCCGCAGCAAACCATCCCTATGATTCTCCAGCTCTATCTGCCGTTCAGCATCTTCTGCCCGTCAGCACTAAAATTGCCTTGTCTGTTTGTCAACAAGTCTGCCGCCTACACCCAAACTATAGAAGCTACAGCGGTCCTCTCAACGAAATCACTGTCAAAACTGCCAGCATTCGCGATGTTGAGATGTTTCAGGTTTATCTGTGCCTGTGCGTTTTAGAAAACGACATTCGCTCGGTGCAACAAGAACTCTTTCCGCTGTGTGTCATGTTATATCCCCGCCTGCACGTCAGCTGGAGATTGGTGCAAGATATGCTAAAAGCGATGGGCTGGGACATGCACGATCGCCTGCCTCCTGGCGATATGGCAACCTTTTTACCCTATCTGCGTACCTTGACTGAGATGTTTTCTTGTGAGGTGTTCCAAGACGCTTAAGCTCAGAACAACTCTCAACATATGACCGGAGACTCCTGCCGCCTTTGTTACCCTGGAAAGGTACCAAAATGCGTCACCCTAGAGGTAGAGCAATGAGCAGCCAGGAAACAAGAGCGCTCGTCCGTGAATTGAAGACCCAGGTCACAATCTTAGGTGGATTTGTTGCCTTCATGTGGCTTATAGAGCTTGTGGATATTCTCGTTTTTAGACAAGCTCTCAACATCTACGGTATCCTTCCACGCCAAATTATTGGGCTTCGTGGCATCGTGTTTGCCCCGTTTCTTCACGGTGGTTTAGGTCACCTGATCGCCAATAGCCTACCTTTCCTGATCTTGGGCTGGTTTGTCATGTTGCAAGAAACCAGTGACTTCTTTGTAGTTACTGGGATAACTATGCTCGTAAGTGGGCTTGGTGTTTGGTTGTTTGGCTCACCGGGACTTCACATTGGTGCGAGTGGAGTCATTTTCGGTTACCTGGGTTTTCTGCTGCTACGGGGTTACTTTGAACGTAATATACCCTCAATTTTGCTTTCACTCATCGTCGGTGTCCTCTATGGAAGTACGATTTGGGGTGTCTTGCCACTACAGCAAGGAATATCCTGGGAAGGACACTTATTTGGCTTTATCGGCGGTGTAGTAGCTGCACGCCTTCTGACACGACGAAAGAAACTGTTATAGCTGTTCTCAAGATCAATGCCGAAAAAGCAGAAATTCCCTTACCTTGTTGGTTCCAAATGGACAGCACAGCAGACAACCTGGGGTTGGCGACACTTTGAAGTCGTCAACCGCAAAAACCAGGGGGAGTGGGTTTTCGCGGAAATGGTTGCCTCCTGTGACCCCAGTGTCCGTTTTTGGCTCAGTGCCAAACAGCTCAAAGACCGTTCCTTATGGCAAGCTGGCTGGCAACCTTTAGGAAGAATGGAGGCGATGGAGGAGATTAAGGAGGATGTGTTTTGATGAGTGTTGCTGAATTTTGAGGCGATCGCTAGACTTAATTACTCAGCAATAACGCGATCGCGTGCATTTTTCAGCGCTTGCCGCACTTGATCAAAACCTGTACCGCCATAACTGTTACGTGCTGCAACAACTTGAGTGGGTGCGATCGCTTGATAAATATCATCCTCAAAAGCCGTGTGCAATTCCTTCCATTCTTCCAAACTCAAATCCTTGAGCAATTTCCCGTTAGCGAGGCAAGTTCTCACAACCTTACCGACCAAGTTGTAAGCTTCCCGGAAAGGAACACCCCGTGCTGCTAGATAATCGGCAACATCGGTAGCGTTTGAGAAATCTTCAGCCACCGCTTCTGCTAAACGTTCGCTCTTAAATTCCATCCCCTCCCGCAACAGAATTGTCATCGCTTCCAAGCAGGCTTTAACCGTCTTAACGCTGTCAAAGAGCGCTTCTTTATCTTCTTGTAGGTCTTTGTTGTAAGCCAGAGGTAGCCCCTTCATCAACACCAACATCGCTTGTAGATGACCGAAGACACGACCCGTTTTCCCCCGTACTAATTCCGGGACATCAGGGTTTTTCTTTTGGGGCATAATACTGGAGCCAGTGGAGCAACTGTCTTTGAGGGTAACAAAGCCAAATTCCTGGGATGCCCAGAGAATAACTTCCTCTGACAATCGGCTCAGGTGTACCATAATCAGGCTGGCGGCACACAAGAATTCAATGGCAAAATCGCGATCGCTCACGCCATCGAGACTGTTAGCATAAACCCCAGCAAAATTCAGCTTTTGAGCCACGTAGTGCCGGTCAATCGGGAAAGTCGTACCGGCAAGTGCTCCACTACCCAAGGGTGAGATATTCACCCGTTGGTAAATCTCACCAAGGCGCTCCCAGTCCCGCTGTAGCATCTCAAAGTAAGCCATGAGGTGATGAGCTAAACTCAGCGGTTGGGCGCGTTGTAAGTGCGTGTAGCCAGGAATGAGCGTTTCTACGTTAGCTTCGGCAAGGTTGAGCAGGACGCCTTGGAACTCCCGCAACTGAGTGCGAATTTGTAAAATCTGCTCCCGGAGGTAGAGCCGGGTATCGGTACCTACTTGGTCATTGCGTGATCGCGCCGTGTGTAGCTTTTTCCCGACATCTCCGGTAATCTCCGTCAGCCGTCGCTCGACGGCAAAGTGGACATCCTCGGCTTCAATGCCGGGATTAAATTTGCCATCACGATACTCTGAGCGGATTTGTTCTAAGCCTGCAACCAACTGCTCTCCTTCCGAAGGCGAGATGATGCCAGTATGAGCAAGCATTTTGGCATGGGCTACAGAACCTGTAAGGTCGTACTCAATCAGTTCAATGTCGAAGCCGATACTAGCATTGAAGCAAGCGATCGCTGGATGCAACGCTGATTCAAATCGCTGGCTCCAGGTTGTTTTTTCAGTCACAGCAGGAGAGTTGAAGGTTAGAAGTTTGATAGGTTGAAAGGTTAGAAGGTTGGAAGGTTGGAAGATTGAAAGGTTGAAGATTCAGAACATAACGTTCAACATGCTAACCTGCAACCTGCAACCCTTCTGCTCACCTTCAACCCTTCTGGGCAAACGTTAATAAGAGGTCATTCCCTTGAAGAAGTAACCGATGGCTATTCCAATTAGTAAGGCCCAGACTTGACCTGTCTGAATAAAGTTGTTCCATGCCTCTTGCACCTTGCCTAGAACATTTGTATCGCTGACTTGTTGAGCCAATACGAGCCAATCCATGTGTAAGTGAGTATTGAGTACTCCCAGGACATCATTTAAGTGGTTGATAGTATTCAACCCAGTGGTTACTATTTGCATTCCTTCGACGACCATGGAGATAATTGCCTCATACAAAATACGTCACTCGGAAGATTTTACCTGCATCACGACCAGCGTCATATCATCTCCGTTACGGTTTGTTGAACCAATAAACTGCTGCACCCGCTCAAACAGGTAATCCAAAATCGCCTGGGAACTGCTGCAATGTTCACAAGCCCACTGGAAAGCTTGTATCAGGTTTTCTTCATCAAAGCGATCGCCATTCTGATTCGCCGCATCAGTAAACCCATCAGTGTAATAAATAATTGTATCTCCCTCATCCAGCTTTACTTGGGCGTCTTCATACTGAGAATCGGACTCTAGACCAATCAGCATCCCTAAGGTATCCAGCCGTTTGATCGAACGGTTTGAGGCTTGCCACAACAAAGGGGGATTATGGGCAGCATTGCTGTAAGACAGGATTCGGGTTTGGGGATCGTACTCAGAATAAAAGAGTGTGACAAATCGGTGGGAGTTTTCCAAGTCGGCATACATCACCCGGTTCAAGTGTTGTAAAATCCGTGCTGGGGAGTGACGATTTAGCACTTCTGCTCGGAGCATTCCCCGTGTCATTGTCATAATTAAACCAGCCGGGACGCCTTTACCCATTACGTCGCCAATTACAACGCTCCAAGGTAGGGTAGCTCTCTTCTCGTCTGTCACTTCAATGCCATCTTGCTTTTTGGGTCGTAGCTGGTCGTAGTTAGCGGGAATGAAATCGTAGTAGTCGCCTCCAACTCGGTTAGCGGTCTTACATAGAGCTGCCAGTTCAATACCCTCAATTTCAGGACATTGGCGTGGGAGCAGGCGCAGTTGGATATCGGCACCAATTTCTAACTCTCGATCCAAACGTTCTTTCTTGCGCAGCTCGACGGTGAGTTCATCATTAGCGATCGCTACTGCTGTTTGGTCGGCTACTAATCGCACTAACTTCTGTCGCGTTGCCGTCCAGCTGTATTGTGGGTCATGGCTAAACACATACAGGCGACCCCTTTCGGCATTCTTGATCAAAATCGGGGTACCAAACAGCTGCACATCTGCCCCCAGAGCGTGAGTCATCTGCTGATCGAGAGACGCTTGGAGAAGTTCCAATGGTGCTGGTGTCGCCGAGGTACTCTCCCCTTCATTACTCGTAGCTGTAACTTGACGAGTCGCCTTTTCTATTGCTTTACGAATATCCTGACAAGCCTGACCTTCCTGGCAGTGAAGCCGCTCCAGCCGTACCTGACCGTTCGGCTTAAACAAAATTAAAGCACCCCCGTCAGCATCGGTCACCCGTGCTGCCATCAGGGGAATTAGCTCCAAGAACTGATTTAAATTGTTGAAGCTGCGTAGAGCAAAGCCCAGTGAACTCAACAAATCTTGAATTTTGTGCTGTTCTCGGTGCAGACGCGCCACCAGCTCCTTGAGGGCAGAAACGGGTGTCCCTTCAGCGGCAGTGGTGCTGCTGTCAGCTGAATTTGAAGAGGGTTGACGCGGAACAGGCAGTGCTGTCATAGCATCAGGCTTTGGGAGCATTAATTGG
>DATNQP010000431.1:0-17029 GCA_036703965.1 Leptolyngbyaceae cyanobacterium | reverse complement strand
TGAAATTCTTGTACTAGCTGAGAAGGGCGATAACTCCTTAGGGTTAGCAGCTCTGATTGGAACAGAGCGCAGAACACCCCTCAAACTTAATTATGGAAAATAGAGAAATTCATACCGATTCAGTCAAAATTGCGAATGGCTCTCTTGAGATAGCGGCTTACTTGGCGATGCCTGTAGGCGAGGGTTCATTCCCAGGAATTGTGGTGTTGCAGGAAATTTTTGGGGTGAATGACCACATCCGCGATATCACTCAACGGTTTGCTCAAGAAGGCTATGTTGCGATCGCACCAGCACTCTTCCAACGCCAAGCCCCCGGTTTTGAAACGGGTTACACTGCCGAAGATATTAAAATTGGCAAGGAATATAAAGAACAAACCAAGGCAGAAGAACTACTGAGCGATATCCAGGCAGCGATTGATTACCTGATTAGCCAGACACCCGTAAAACCCAACGCGATTGGCTGCATCGGTTTTTGTTTTGGCGGTCATGTTGCCTATCTGGCTGCAACTCTGGCGGACATTCAATCCACAGCTTCTTTCTATGGCGCTGGCATTACTACCATGACTCCAGGCGGCGGTCCTCCTACCATCACTCGAACGAAAGATATCAAAGGGACGGTCTACGCTTTTTTTGGTATGGAAGATGCCAGCATTCCTGCTGAACAGGTGGACGAGATTGAGGCAGCATTAGAAAAACACCAAATTCTTCACCGTATCTTTCGTTACGAAGGAGCCGATCACGGATTCTTCTGCAACCAACGGGCTAGCTACAATGATGCAGCAGCAGCTGATGCCTGGAATCAGGTGAAGCAGCTATTTCGGCAGGAACTCTACTAAGCTGAAAATTATTGGGGTAAGCATCGAAGCAGCTAGCGTGATTCAACACAACTTGTCGTTTTAGGGACTGGAGACTAGAACCTGGGGGCTAGGGGATACAGGGGTATGGGGAATTTTGTAGAAGAACTCTCTGCGTCAGGAGCGTTCCCCCTGAAGGACTTCATCTTCTTCCTAATCCAAGCATCCCCAATCACTAAAACCAACAATGTTTATTGCCACCGACCTGCTTATCAATCCGGGTTTTCCTCATTAGTCATTAGTGCTTAGTCTTTTGACCAATGACCAAGGGCTAATGAGTAAACTGGATAATTCACTACTTTTGTTAAGCCATTAATTGTCATGAATTCAAAATCCAATCGTTCTCAAACCAGCAATTCGTCTTTTTCTATGGACGATTTTGCCAAAGCCCTAGAAGAACACGACTATGAGTTTAAAAAGGGGCAGGTGGTGAGCGGCAAGGTATACAACTACGAAACTGATGGTGCGTATGTTGACATCGGCGGTAAGTCTCTGGCTTATGTTCCGATCGATGAAGTTTCGTTGAGGTCGTCAGGAGATTGGTCTGAAGTGCTGCCGTTGCACGAAGAGATGGATTTCCTGATTATTCAGGAGCAGGATGCTGATGGTCAGGTAACGCTTTCACGGCGTCAGCTGGAAATTAAGCGGGTTTGGGATGAGCTGGCACAGTTACAGGAGAGTGGTAAATCGATGCAGGTGCGCGTGCAGAGTGTGAATAAAGGTGGCGTCACGGTGGAATTGCGGGGATTACGGGGGTTCATTCCGCGATCGCATTTGAGTGCGCGAGAAGACCTAGAATCGTTGATTGGTCAAAGCCTCACTGTCACATTTCTGGAACTGGATCGCGATCGCAACAAACTGGTACTCTCCCAACGCGAAGCCGCTCGCTCTGCAAATTTCAATCAGTTAGAGTTAGGGCAGTTGGTGGAAGGCAATATTGTTAGTATCAAGCCCTTTGGTCTCTTTATCGATTTTGATGGCATCACTGGCTTGCTGCACATTAAGCAGGTGAGCCAAAGCTTTATTGAGTCCCTCCCAGCCGTGTTCCAGATTGGGCAACCCCTCAAGGCGGTGATTGTTGACTTAGATGAAGGGAAAGGTCGAATTTCTCTGTCTACAAGAGTTTTAGAAAATTATCCAGGAGAAATGCTTGAGAAAATGGCTGAGGTGATGGATAGTGCCCAAGCGCGTGCTGAGCGTGCTAGGCAAAAGATTTTGCAGTAGTATTTTTGCGTGACATACTCCCAGCGTCAATCCTAGAATACCGATTCAGTAATCGGCAACCGATGGCGGCTAGAACATTGATTCAGTAATTATCCAATCTTGTGGGGTAGGCATCTCAGCTGCCACTTGACCAAAGCCGGCTTTCCGACCCACCCCACAATAGGTAGCTTGATAGTTTTTTCAAGTCTCTCGCCACCGGGTGTGGTCATAAGTAGTTAGTTGAGACTGACGCGGGGACGCGGGGACGCGGGGACACGGAGAAATTTTCTGCATATCACCAACTGGTTTTGACCGCACCCCTCGCCACCTGGTACCCAAAGCCCTATTTAGTTGGAGATGCTACTCTAGTACCTTGCTTCGACGCAATTTCCTGCTTAAGGACATCAACGGCTTTAGCATATTGAGCATCAGCTTGGGTACCAATTTTGGTTCGATCCTGCTGCAATTCCTTACGCTGTGCGTCCGTCAGCTCGACCACGACATTTGGGGTAATTCCTAACTTATTGATATCACGACCCTCAGGCGTGAGGTAGTGGGCAATCGTCACTGCCATACCTGAACCATCCCCCAACCCGCGCACGGATTGCACCAAGCCTTTACCAAACGTCTTAGTTCCTACCAAAACGGCTCGTTTATTATCCTGTAGTGCTCCCGACAGAATTTCACTAGCACTAGCTGACCCACCATCCACCAGTACCACCATTGGCTTATTTGTAAGAGCGCGATTGTTAGCTTGCTGGCGGTCAGTTTCTCCCTGCCGGTCAACCGTCGAGACAATCGTACCCTCCGGTAGCCACATCCGGGCAATTTCAATGCTGGAGTAGAGTAAGCCACCTGGGTTAGAGCGTAGATCTAAGATATAGCCAGTCACCCGTTGCGTTTCTAAATCTTTGATGGCATCTCGCATTTCCTCAGCGGCGTTAGCGCTGAATTGGTTCAAGCGAATGTAACCAACCTGCCCCGTGGGAGTGTTCTGAAGGCTGTAGCGTACAGGACGAATCTCAATCCGCGCCCGTGTCAGCTGATAATCCTTTTCCTGGTTACCTCGCTGAATGGTCAGCGTCACTGGGGTTCCTTCTTGACCTCGAATCAGTTTGACGGCATCGTTGACATCCATTCCTTGGGTACTCTTGCCATCAATCTTGGTAATCACATCCTTGGCAAGGACACCAGCCTTGAAGGCGGGTGTATCCTCAATGGGGGCAATCACCATTAGCTTCTTCGTTTCCTCATCCTGGGCAAGCTGAATCCCCACGCCCGATAATTGCCCAGAGGTATCAATCTGCATGTTCTTGAACTCTTCTGGGTCCATGAACCGCGTGTAAGGGTCCTCCAGCTGCTTAAGCATTTCCCGGATTGCCGTGTAAGCTTCTTCCTGGTTAGCGTAAGAGCGTTTCAGATATTTGTCGCGAACGGCCTTCCAATCCACCTGGTTGAACGTGGCATCTACATATTGGCGGTCAATAATTTGCCAAACTTCGTCAACTAGCTCCTTAGGACTTTCGCTAAAGAAAGCCTGACTTTTAGATAAATAAATGCCAGCACCCGTAACCGCAACAGTTGTTAATACTACGGCTGTCGCACCAAGAACGAGGCTACGTTTTGTAATTACCATAATCCTTTCACAAGCTGGAGGAAAACTACTGCAAAGGAATTACGCTCACTCTAACACAGGCAATGCCAGGAAGCGCCTAAGCGTATATCTCTATTGCAGCTTAACTCGCTTTTAGTCCGGAAGGCACGCCTCGCTCAGCTAGAGGTGAGCTAAGGTTTAAACGTTAGATTTTCTTCGGCTTCCGACTCGTTTTGGCGTCTCGATCCCTCACAAAGATTGCGATCGCTCGGTCTGACTTTCGGGTTGTTTTGTAGATAGTCCCGTAGCCAGTTGCAGCTCTTGGTCAGCAGATCGTCCAAATCCAAATTCCAAACCATCACTGTATTGTCCTCACTCGCAACCGCCAGCACCTTTCCCTCATTGCTCCAACTCACACTAGTAACCCGGTCTTTTTGTCCTTCCAGAGTTTTTATCAACGTGTCGTCAAGCCGCCAGAGTTGCACTCGGTTGTCCCAAGTGGTTGTTGCCAGAATTTTACCAGTGGGACTAAAACGAACGTGAGCGACGCTATCCGTATGCCCTTTTAGGGTTCTAAGTAGCTCTCCCTGACGGCTCCAGAGTTTCACGGTGTTGTCATAACTGGCAGAGGCTAGCATCTGGGAGTCCGGGGAGAAGCTAACATCCAAAACCCAATTACTATGACCCCGCAGAGTTTTCAGTAATGTCCCATCTGCTGTCCAAAGCTTTACGATGTCGTCATCACTAGCAGATGCCAACTGCTGACCATCGGGACTGAACGTAACAGCATTGACCCGACTGCCATGCCCTGTCAAGGTTTTAATCAACGTACCACTACGATTCCATAGCTTGATCGTCCCATCCCGACTCGCAGAAGCCAGCCACTCTCCGTCAGGACTAAAGGTGACATTCAACACCCAATCGCGATGCCCCGTTAAAGTTTTAATCAACGTACCACTACGATTCCAGAGTCTTACCGTCCCATCCCGACTTCCAGAGGCTATTCTTTGACTATCAGGACTGAAGCTGATGCTATAGACGCGATCGCTATGCCCCCTTAACGTGTTGAGCAGCTTCCCTGCGCGATCCCAGATTTTCACAGTTTTGTCATTGCTCGCCGTAGCAATCAGCCTATTGTCTGGTGAGAACGTAACATCTCTAATATCATCCTGATGCCCCCGCAGAACCAAGCGAGACGGTTCGCGAGGCCCCCAAATCCTAATTGTTTTGTCTAGGCTAGCTGAAGCAAGAATAGGGACTGGAGAAGATTTTTGCCCTACCCTAAGCCCTAACCCCCAATCCCCAAGGCTTGCGGGACTGAAACTGACTGCCGTAACGCTGTCGCTGTGTCCCGTAAACGTTTTTAGTAAAGTACCGTTGCGGTTCCAGAGCTTTACTGTATTGTCAGCACTCGCCGAGGCAATCAACTGACCATCGGGACTGAATGCCACACTAAACACCCATTTAAGATGCTTGAGGAAGGTTTTGAGCAGCTTGCCATCGAGGTTCCACAGCCTTACCGTTTTATCATCACTGGCTGAGGCAATCAACTCACCATTGGGACTAAATACCACACAGTTAATCTTGCCACTTGGTTCATTAAACGTTCGCAGCAACTTTCCATCCAGTGTCCACAGCCTGATCGTCTTATCCTCACCAGCAGAAGCAATAAGCTTACCTGTAGGACTAAAGCTTACCGAACGCACCACACCCTGGTGACCCAGGAACGTCTTAATTAACTTACCGCCAACTGTCCAAAGTCTAACAGTGCGATCGCCACCGGCAGAAGCAATGAGCTGACCATTGGGACTAAAGCTCACGCTGTAAACATGCCCAACATGACCCCTAAGCGTTTCACGAAGAGCGCCATCGCGACGCCAGAGCCTTACCGTACCATCCCAGCTACCAGACGCAATCAGCTGACTATCGCGACTAAAAGATACGCTAGTGACGCTATCCTGATGACCAATGAGGGTAGTAACTAAAGTGCCATTGGGACGCCAAAGTTTCACCGTTCGATCTCGGCTAGCCGAGGCAATGAGCTGACCATCTGGTGAAAAACTAACGCCCCAGACGACATCACTATGCCCCTCTAGGCGATTGCGCTCTGAAGCCGCGTAAACAGCTTGCGAGAGAGCTGTTATTACCTGTAAATGGGTATCTGGTTCTACTGGTAGAGACTGTCCAACTCCCGTCTCTAAATCCTTTAGGTGTCTTGCAGCCCTTAACCCTTCAAGCAGCGCATCAAACTTTTTATCTGAGACAAAGAGCGCTTCTGAAGAGGCACTCATTGCACTCAGCTGTGCATTGATCGAGAGTGCTGCCGCCAATCTTCGTTGAACCTCTGCTCGCCATCCCAATCCAGCTGCCGTAACTGCCAGGATTCCCATCGTGGCACCTACTGCGATCGCGCGCAACCGCTGACGACGAACCCGCAAAAGTTCAATTCCACTTTTTTCTAACTGTGCAAAGATATTCAACTGGGTACGCTGCTCATATCTTTGACGAATTGGTTCCACTAGATAATCGTGAACCAGCTGATATCGATCGTGTTGCTCTTCCGGCACTCGGAACACTAAACCGGAACCCACCAAAATTTTTAAAATTAAGTCGAGTTTGTCTTCTTGGGTTAAGGGTTGCAGGTTATAAGGTTGGTAGCGTAGCGGTAGTGAGCCTGCAAGCGTCAGGTTAGAACTTTTAGCTTTCAACCTGCCAACCTTCAGCTCTTTCACTCGACCCACCTTCAACTCTTCGTTGACCAACTCAGCTTGAGTTTTCAAAGGGCGGGTGCCTCTATCATCGGTTAAGGAGAATAAGACTTGCCAAACAGCATCTTCGTTTTCTGCTCCACAATCGCCGATCACATTTAAAAGCGATCGCTCTACCAAAGATGTCTTTGGATCAGCACCCAAGGCTCGGTATTGTTCAGTTGTTGTCATTTTTTCGGCTTGCAACTGAGCGCCCACAACTTGTAACTCAATCAAACGAACCGCTCCCACACTTCCTGCTAAATCTTGTACAAGTGATTCAATGAGGGATTCTTCTAACTGAAACTGAGATAGCGCTGCCAAAGTGGAGATGACGTTTTTAGCGTCTTCTGGAGAAAGATCTCCTAAGTGGTAGCGCAGCTGCCGGTCCAGAATATTGTTGTTGATTGCATTCAGATTGCTGTGGCGCTCGCACTCCATTAAATAATGCAGATAATCTTCTCGCATCGACAAGATGACTTTCAAGAAAGGAAGATTTAAGCACTGTGCCAGAAAGTCATAAAACTGACATCGCTGTTCCAGGTCAGTACAAGCGAAAAAAAACTCTTCAAATTGGTCAAAGATGAGAACGGTTAATAAATTGCGTTCAGAAGAAAGCCGCAACTGTTCCAAAATTGATTGCAGTTTAGCCGATTGTCCATTGTCAGTACTCAGTTGCTTTTCCGAACGACAACTGACTCCCAACAACTGGCCCCTGAGGCGCAAAGCGCTTGTCAGACGTTTTTCTAACTCTGTAACCCAATCCCTGTAGACTTTTTGTACAACGGGCACGGCTTGTCTAGCACCAATAATTCGTGCTTCTAGAGCTGGTACCAAACCCGCATTAATCAGTGAGCTTTTGCCGACGCCGGAAGAGCCGTGAATCACCGTCAGTTTATGGTCATTACGGCTCAGGCGTTCGATCAGGCGATTGACGTCGGGCAGACGCCCTGCTGCTGCGATTTCTAAGGTTACATGCCGATTTCCCCGACTTTGCCGAGTCAAGGCTTGTAAAGGTGCAGCACCGAGGAAGGTACAAAACCCATATTGTTGCTCAATCAAGCGCCGCTTTTGTTTGAGTTCAAAGGCTTTGAGGTATTGTCGCTGCTCAAGGTAGAGCGATCGCAATTCCTCCAAGATGTCAATGTAAAGCTGTGGGTGCTGCTGTAAGGAGTTGGGCAGTAAGGTCTCTACCTGTATGGCTTTTTCCAGGTCAGCGATCGCGGCGGTAGACTCACCGAGTTGCCGTTGCGCTCTAGCACAGAGCAGCAAATAAAATCCTTGATGTTGCGGCTGAGGCAAGTGAGACTGCTCAAGAATATCGAGGGCAGTGATCGCTAAGGCTTTTGCATCCTCCCACTTGAAAAGCGCATGCGCAACAGCCGCCAAAAAGCCATAAGCTTGAGCCAGTCGTACTGGGCTTTTTTGGCTTTGAGGCTGTGTCAAATACTGTAGAGCCAGAGCTTGTAAGTCTGTCCAGCTTTGCAGGTGTTGCAGTACCTCGCCCAGTTGAATCGTCAACTGGGCAACTAAGTCTGAACGACCCGCTGCGGCAAACACCTCAATGCTTGCACTCAATGACGTCCTGGCTTGCTCCCACTGACTGCGCCTCTGCGTCGGTTGCAACTCAGCTTTACGCACATAACACAGACCGATGTGATGGAGTAATACTCCGACGCGCTCTAGAGATTGAGGATTGGGTAGAGTTGGTTGGTCGTTGGTTCCTGTAGGCGGCAAAGGCAACTCCGGCGGTTCCTGGGTAAGGCTCCGGCTCGCTTCACGAATGCTAACAGTTGAGGGATCTTCCTTAATGCCTAGCCCCCTATCCTTAATCTCTTCCTCTTTCCTAATCCCCAGTCCCCAATCCCCAATCCCTAATTCCTGCTGCCAAAAGTCTAGGCTCCGCTGATACTGACCTAAGGCAACATCAATCTGGTCATCTCTAAAGGCATCTCGCCCCAGAATAAATTGCCAGGTCGCGACTAGCACGGGTTCTAATCTGATATCACGAGCGTGCAAGTCCCGCAATACTGACTTAAGTTCCTGGCGGCGGCGGCAACTGGGTGCCAAATTGAGAGCGTCGTTGGGCAGAAACTCCCCCATATCGCTACTCAAAATAGTTGCAAAGAGTTCATCTGCCGTTTGATGCCATAAAGCGAGCAACTGCTCGGTGGCGACTTCAAACTTAATCGATGTGGCAGCCCAACTCTTAAAGTCAGGGGCGAACCGCGTCAGCTTTTGCAGTACCTCGTCGGTTATCCACAACACGAGAGGAAAGTTCAAGCTTTTAGGAAACTCGTCTCGAAGCTGGTTAGTTGAAATTAGCACTTGGTCAATCGCCGTTACCGACTCTAAACCAAATACGACGAGGGCAGATGTTTCCTCGCCTTTGAGGCTAGCTAGTATGCTTGCAAATAAAGTTGCGATCGGCTCTTCTAGAACTAGCTCCCTCAGATGTGTGCCTGTGAGTTCTTGCTGTAGCCGCTGCCACATTTGCTCTTTGCAAACTTCATAGTTGCAGCGCACCAAAATTAGGGAAAATTGCCCTTTAGAAAGGACAATTGCCCGCGATAGGGTTGATAGCGATCGCTCATTGGAGGCCGCTACTTCTTCTGGTCGATCTTGCTCCCTCATTTCATAAACTTTTTGACCGCTATCGGTGCAGATTTGCCAGTAATCCTAGGAGTATTACTCTCGGAGTAAAATCTCCCAACTCTCTGTTAGCAAGACTTTGGCGCTCCAGTGAAAAAACAAGTGAACTCAGGCATTACTTAAAACTGATTTCTAAGCACCGCCTCACTATCAAGGCTCAAGCCTTGTTTTTCTCTTACCTCTTGTAACTACAAGAGGAACTAAAACAGCGCCCCTATGTATACAGGGTTTTCAGTACCCACTGCTTTTGAAACAGGCTTGATGGCTTTACTTAGGGTTCTTACCTCAAAGAGGCTGAGTACCTGCTCTGACCTGGAGCTGAGCTTTCTAATCTTCCAAAGTTCAATGGTTAATAATTTGACTCTCGGTTAGAGAGCGCCTTGGTGAATTTCTTTGCTGAAAATCGTAATACAATAAAATAGTAAGTAATACAGATCGTAATACAGATATCTTGCTGGCGGGAGTCCGCAAATACCGGATAATTTCTTTTTTAAGAGATTAAAGAATTCTCCGTAAAGTACCCAAAAATAGTGTTTCATTTGATCAGTACCCCGATAGTAGATGACATCCAATCTGCAAAAAGCGCAATTCTTGTATCACTAATTCCCAAAGATTTTGGGTTGCCTTCAACTGAAAAATTCTGAAAAAAGCGACTGGCTCCAATATCCGTGATTTCCCGGAGATCGTCAGTGATCAGGAGGTGGGTGTTGGGTGATTATAGAGTATGAATAAATGTGACTGGATTTTTTCCAACGAGTGATGCTAGTCACAGACTGAAGTGAGCTAAGAATTTTTAACCACGCTCAGCCTGACCGAAGCAGGGCGCTCTAGCAGTCGGCAGTGAGGGAAATCTAGCGGTTTTAACAATCAATCCCATACACATCTACAGATGGGGGAAGAGAGAGTATAGGGGAGATTTATTCCCCAACTTCCCAGTCTTCCCCAGCTTCCCCAGCTCCCCCACCTCATGAGGAACCGTATCTCATCGAAATGAGCAGCGCTCCCTACACGATCTAACTCCCCCGCTTTCCCTTATGACATATTTATTGCTGCGGTCAAGGACTTAAATCTTGCTGTTTCTGCCAGAGCTGGGTTAATTCCAAACCAGCGCCCTTCCTCATCCCGGTATTCATAGACAAAGCCACTTCGCAAGAGAGTTTCACATTCTCTTTCGCCTTTGACCAGCTGCTGTTGTACTACTTGAGACAGCAAGTCCCATTCCTCATCATCAACTGCCAAGGTGAGGTCATCACGGGAGCCTTTAATCACACTCTCTAAGCAATTGCGTGAGAAGGGTGGGTCTTCCTGTTGCAAGCAGTTATAGAGCAGTCCCAACAAGCTGCGGACATGACCACCACTAATACGACACAGCCGGTCTAGGGTTTCTGGGCTGTCAAAAACCTCTGAGATCAAATTCAGCCTAGCTTGAGCATCAACATTGGGAAAGGCTCGTGCCAGCACCAACTGTCGCAGTAGTTCCATCCCTTTTGGGGAATCACAACCATTTCGTAACTGTACCGGCACCATCGGCAACACCTTAGGCGCAACACCAGCTCCCAAGCGATGCTTCAGGGATTCGTACTCGTTTGAGAACATCAAAGCTAAGGGCAGGGTATAAACAACATGGCACTTCAAGCCTCGTAACTGAGGCCCCCGATCGATAAATAAGTATTCAGGTAGCGATCGCTCGCTGGTCACAGCTCTGGGAACAACCCGATCCAGATTATCAACAATCACCACCAAACCTTTCTTGCCCTGCCACTTGAGTTCCTCAATCGCCCGCCCCAGAATTTCTTCGTTGATGGCGTTCAAAATGCCTTGGGTTCGAGGTTCCAAATGCTGTCTTAGCTGTTCACGTAGCTGTGGGCTGTCTTTAGTTTTGGCAGTAATTTTGGCAATGCCGACAGAAAGTTCGGCTTCTGCTGACAGGTCGATGGGGGTCTGCAAAAAGTCTTTGATGTCATTGAATAATTTGGAAAAGTAGCGGGGTTTCAGATGGATACCCACGGCTTCCACGCTTTCGCTGACTGACTTAGCGATGCTCAGCAAAATATCACTGATATCAACATCAGCCATGTCTAGGTCTTGACTAGACTCAAAATAAACAACATGAAAACGTTGCTCCTCCAACTGAGCTTTGAGTCGAAATAGCTCTGTGGACTTCCCGCAACCAATATGACCTGTAAACAGTTGACAGGTTGGTTCATCTGGTGAAAGGCGGATGATGGTTCGCCCCAAAGCCTCAATAATTTTGCCACCCCGCACAGAAGAAAAATCGATATAGTACTGACGATCCTCAGGATTCCCTACGACCAGCGTCTTAGCCGGGTTACACGCTTTGAAAAATGTTGGTAGATGCAGTTTCATTCTGATTTAAGACTTACGCAATCACACCCTGAAGTAAGCCAGTAAATCATTCATCAATACACTCTGTATAGGGGTTGCATCCCCTCACTACCTAAATGCTCCCCATACTTTACAGGTATTTTTCCTGATCGCCAGTGGTTTTCATGGGTAAGACTTTAGTCGGTCTAGCCTGGGTTTCAAGCCAGTAAAGGCAAGCTATGAGGGGTACGGTGATTTCCCACAGTATTGACAGAACTTACGCATTCCACCACGACGCCCCCCAAGCTTGGGGGGGAACCGGACTTTTCTCCCGGCAAGGTTGGGGGGCATGGGGGCAAAACTACAGTATTTGCGTAAGTCCTGATTGATTTGGGAGGACTTGAGAAATTAGATACGTTTGCCTCGGACAATAGTTGGCATACTTAATTAGCGTCCTTGAAAAGGAGTGGTTAAATGAGAAAAGCATCTTGGGCTAAGTGGACAGATGAATACAGCTGACTGGGTTCCACCCGGCGTATCTTTACTCTCCGTTGCCTTGACAACATAATTTACGAATTACATCCTTTGGATCTGATCGGTAGTAGATGACCAGCATTGCATCAGTCTCTCAAGCACAATTGACCTCCAGACGCAAAAAGCTGCGACGTGAGCGCCGGATTAAATCGTTTCAAGCGATTTGGCGATCGCTCTTTGTTGGCGGTATGGCAACCAGCTTAGTCTGGGCGATTACGTTACCCGAATGGGTGATTCGTCAACCGGAACAAGTGGTGATTGAAGGCAATCACTTTCTTTCCTCGCAAGCGATTCGTTCGCTGCTGCCCTTATCCTATCCCCAGTCTTTACTACGAGTCGAACCGCAAGCGATCGCTAATTCCCTGGAATCTAAAGCCCCGATTGCCGAAGCCACGGTAAGCCGTCAACTTGTCCCGCCAGGATTGACAATTCAAGTTAAAGAACGCAAGCCAGTAGCGATCGCTCAAGCGTTTAGTCCCAAAAACGCCAAAACTACGCATCCGACCCTAACAGCGGGTTTATTGGATGAACAAGGCGTCTGGATGCCTAAAAGCAGCTATACCGAATTGGAGAAAAACCTTGAGTTGCCGACCCTGAAAGTGATTGGCAAAAGCGAACAATATCGCCCTTACTGGTCGGAAGTTTACCAGGCTGTGAGCCACTCTCCGATCAAAGTTTTTGAGATAGATTGGCAAAATCCAGCCAATCTAATCTTGAAAACCGAGTTAGGAAATGTCCATTTTGGTCCTTATAGTTCCCGATTTCCTGAGCAACTGGGTGTTCTTGATCGGATGCGAGAATTGCCAACTCATATAAACCCAAGCCAAATCGCCTATATTGACCTCAAAAACCCTGAGTTTCCGGCAATTCAAATGAACAAGGGAAATGAACCTATTCAACCAGGGACTCATTAAGATTAAAAATGAAGGGTGTCATCAAGGTGCATTCAAGCTCACTGTCAAATTATTACCCGCGATTCTTGACAATTGCTCTCTCTAGGACTGTCAACGCCCTCCACAAAGCGTTCATTGGTTTTTCAATCGACTTACCCTATAGTTGACTCAGATTGCTACCTATAACTGATAAAGTTGTTTATCGACCCTGACCTATTGCAATGACTCTTAATAGTAAACTAGAGCTTGCCAATCAAAGCTCTCATATCACGCTTCACGCCGATCTTTCAGTCGGCGTGGACAATACTCATCCTTTCAGTAACTCTGGGTTACAGTTCAGTCAAGCGCGTGATTCCAAGGGGATACCCAGGGAAGAAACCAGGAGTGACAACATCGTGCCAGGTAGCGTTGCCAAAATCAAAGTTATTGGTGTCGGCGGCGGTGGGGGTAATGCAGTCAACCGCATGATTGCTAGTGAGGTGGCTGGGGTCGAATTTTGGTCGATCAACACAGATGCTCAAGCACTCGCCCAAGCATCTGCCCCCAAGCGCTTACAAATGGGGCAAAAATTGACGCGAGGGCTTGGTGCCGGAGGTAATCCAGCGATTGGTCAAAAAGCCGCTGAGGAATCCCGCGACGAAATCGCCCATGCCCTAGAAAACGCTGACCTCGTTTTCATTACTGCCGGGATGGGTGGCGGCACCGGCACTGGCGCAGCACCGATTGTTGCTGAAGTGGCAAAAGAAATGGGTTCCCTGACTGTTGGCGTTGTCACTCGTCCTTTTACCTTTGAGGGACGCCGCCGTACTACTCAGGCAGAGGAAGGTATTGCAGCTTTGCAAAGCCGGGTAGATACCCTGATCGTGATTCCTAACAATAAGCTGCTATCAGTGATCTCCGAACAGACTCCAGTTCAAGAAGCCTTTAGAGTTGCTGATGATATCTTGCGTCAGGGGGTACAGGGAATTTCCGATATTATTACTATTCCAGGTCTAGTTAATGTTGATTTTGCTGATGTCCGCGCTGTCATGGCAGATGCGGGTTCAGCGTTAATGGGCATTGGTGTGGGTTCTGGCAAATCGCGGGCGAGAGAAGCCGCGATGGCGGCAATTTCCTCCCCTCTACTTGAGTCTTCTATTGAAGGAGCAAGAGGTGTCGTCTTTAACATTACGGGTGGCAGCGATCTTACGCTTCACGAAGTTAATGCCGCTGCGGAAACGGTCTATGAGGTTGTTGATCCCAATGCCAATATCATTTTTGGAGCAGTGATTGATGACAGGCTCCAGGGTGAGATCAGAATTACGGTCATTGCTACCGGCTTTAGTGGAGAAGTCCAGTCCACACCAGTAGCAATGAGAGAAACCCCCTATCAGAGGCGACCGATTGCACCGGCACCGACTCCTCCCGCACCAAAGGTTGAGCCAACTACAACGAATAGACCCGGATTGGATATTCCAGAATTTCTTCAGAGGCGTCGTTTTCCTAGGCAGTAGGAGAGTTAAGAGTATAGACCGTTGAAGTAAAAACTCAAAATTTCTTAGAGGGCAACCTTGGTCAAGGAACAACTATCTTTGAGCAGATAGCCGTTGTTTATTTTTTAAATCCAAGACTTTAAGCACCCTTGTTCACTTCTCAAAAATGCCAGAGGTGACAGTTCAAGGTGCAGAATGTGGGATAAATAGTTAGAATCATGCTTTCTTTTTAGGATGACGCGTCAAACTCAATCACGCATACCCATTGCTCTGACGATCGCTGGTTCTGATAGTGGCGGCGGTGCTGGGATTCAGGCAGATTTGAAGACCTTCGCCTTTCACTGTGTTCATGGCACCAGTGCGCTGACTTGCGTAACCTCACAAAATACTCAGGGCGTGACACGAGTTGATGCCTTGCCAGCAGCCGCAGTGGTTGCTCAAATTGAGGCAGTGGTCAGTGATATCGGTGTCCAGGCTACGAAAACTGGAATGTTACTGAACCAGGAAATCATTAACACTGTGGCGTCGCAGGTGAAAACATTAGGTCTTGATAACCTGGTGGTAGACCCAGTGATGGTATCTCGTACTGGTGCTCAACTGCTTGATGATGATGCTGTGGCATCTTTACGGGATGTCTTAATCCCGATGGCGGCGATTGTAACGCCTAACCGCTACGAATCGCAGTTGCTGAGCGGTTTGGAGATTCATACCTTAGATGATATGCAGGCTGCTGCCCAACGTATTTATCAACTAGGGGCTTGCGCCGTCCTGGTTAAAGGGGGAGGGATGAGTGGCAATCTGCGCGGTGTTGATGTCTGGTTTGATGGGCATCAGCTATCTACCTTGACAACTGAACGGGTGGAGACAGGCAATACTCATGGTACTGGCTGTACGCTGAGTAGTGCGATCGCAGCCAATCTGGCATTGGGGAAAGACCTCCTGTCGGCAGTGCAAGCAGCAAAAGAGTATGTCACAACTGCCTTAAAATACGCCTTGGACATTGGTCAGGGTTCGGGTCCAGTAGGACACTTTTTCCCGTTATTGCACTCTTAATGCCCTGAATTTGATGTAGACACGAGTAAGGTTGAACAGATGACTTGTTTTTTGAAAAAAATGCTGCGGTAAGATTCAAATTTCAACTATTGTTGCCTTACAGAAGTTTTGCTACACCCATGACCTCTAATTTCCGAACCAATCCCCCTATGCAAAACCCGCCAACCGACCGTTATGCGCCGCCAACATCGGCAAACACATACTCTCCTTCAGTCCCAATTTCCGTCTACCGAGAATTGGCGGCTGAGTTACAGGCAGCACAGGCGATGGTAGATTCCCTTAAAGTTCAAAATCAGCAGTTAGTTAAACAAAATCAACAGCTGCGACAACAAGTTGAAAAAGTCGTTCAGTCAGCTCAGCAGCTGCAACAGATCGTCGGTTCCTTTGGGACAGAGGGTCACGTTGAGCCACCTCGCTCTCGACCAGCCATGCAGTCGGAACCCCGTTCAGTTGCACCGAACCCGCCGCCTCGCTCAGCTGCTAGTGTAGCAGGAGTTGAATTTCCACCACCTCCCCAGAAATTTGAATCCGATACCTCTCCTTATTCAGAGACATTGGTCATTGAACAAGAAGAAACTCGCTCCCGCCGCCATCCCCACTCAGAGGGAGTCTCAGATGTCAGTGGTTGGATGTTAGTCATAGCCATCTTGCTGATTGTGTTGACAGCTTTTGGTACTGGCTTTTTGATTGTGCGACCGCTGTTAAATAACAACAAGCGTTAAGCCGTTGTGCCAATTATAAGGATTACCCCTACTTTGCTAAAGATTGGTAGAAATTGCTTGAACCGGACAGGTAGGGATACACTGCTCACAGACAATGCAACGCGATCGCGTAAAGTTGAGTTTAAAGGTTTGTGGATCGAGAGTCAGGGCTTCTGTGGGACAGACGCCGGTACATAAGCCACAATCGACACAGCTGTCTTCATCAATCAAAATCTCGCGTCCAACCAGAGAAACATTGATGTCTTGCGATCGCATCCACTCAATCGCCGCCTCCAATTCATCAATATCCCCTAACAGTTCCACTACCAGCGTACCGATTTGATTGGGTGCAACTTGAGCGCGGATAATATTGGCGGCTACATTAAAATCCTTTGCCAATCGGTAAGTTACTGGCATCTGAATCGCGCGTCTGGGAAAGGTCAGTGTTACTCGTTTTTTCATGAGCTTGTTAGAGTGTTTTTGGGAAGAATTTTTAACGAATTATAAGTTTGGTTAAGCATGGCAACGAATTTACCTGACTCAGTACCAACATCTCCTCAGCAGCCTGAACCCACCAGCGGTAAACGCCTCAGAAATTTTTTGATTGCGCTGGTAGCGATCGCTTTAAGTGTTGTCCTCTTCTTAGGATTGCAAACCGAAACCAGTGCAACGTCCCTCGATACCCAAGCAGAGGAATCCACCCCCCTCGAAGTGGCACTGACTAATGGCAAACCTACCTTGATGGAGTTCTATGCTAACTGGTGTACCAGCTGTCAGGCGATGGCGAAAGATTTGGGCGAACTAAAGCAGCAATATGCTGATTCAGTGAATTTTGTGATGCTGAATGTAGATAACAGCAAGTGGTTACCAGAAATGCTCAATTATCGGGTGGATGGTATTCCCCATTTTGTTTATTTAGGTCAAGATGGAAAAGCGATCGCCCAGGCAATTGGGGAGCAACCCCGCACCATCATGCAATCCAACTTAGACGCATTAGTTGC
>DATNQP010000430.1:0-12761 GCA_036703965.1 Leptolyngbyaceae cyanobacterium | reverse complement strand
CGATCGCGCAACTCCCGGTTCTCTACCAATTCTTCAATCCGATCCGCCAGTGCTTCGGCATCTCCCTCTGGCACAATAAATCCATCAATACCATCCCGCACCACTGATCCTGCGGCTTCAGTTGTAATCACTGGCACACCGGCTGCTAGCGCTTCGTAAGTTGCCCCTGCCGATCCTTCAGCTAAACTTGGCAAAACGAAAATATCAGCTTGAGCATACTCTTGCTTAATTTCACATCTCGGCACTCGACCCAAAAAGGTGAGCTTCTCGGTTAGGCTATGTTGACGCACAATCTCAGAAACACCACCAGCTACACGAAACTCGTAACTACGATGGCTTAATTTCTGAGCAGCCATACCTAAAATGTGAATTCCCTTACGGAGTTGAGCAGTTCCCACAAACAAGACTCGACCCTTTACAGGCTGATTCTCTAGATTGAACCAGGAGCAATTGGCTGCCGTAGGAACAACAAAACAGCGTTGCGTAGGAAAGCCAAAGTTCAGCGCTAAATCTTGACGAACAGCTTCAGAGGGAGCGATCGCCCAATCAGTGAGAGAACATACTTCTCTTACCCATTCAAAAGTTTCTTCTACTAACTCTTCATTTGGCTCAGGTTCAATTCCAGGAAATTTTTCTCGTTCAGCTTTGATTATGTAATGGGTATTTAAGAGAATGATTATGTCTGTAACAGTAGTCAAACCACTCTCTTTTGCAAATCTAAGGAATGGCGTGCTCTCTCCCAGCATGGTGTATAAGTGAGTTGCCTGTCCCACTCCCTGACGAATCATGGCATCCCCCAGTTCAAATTGGAACTGAGTAAATGTTCGTGTTGCACGTTCCAAATTATTGCCAGCTAACTGTTTGCGTAGGAGATACCGAAATACTGGTGTAGAAAAGGTATTAACTTTATTGTGTAGATTAGAGGGCAACCGACGCTCTAATAATTTTTTCACAGAACCGCGCTTCAGAACGTCTGGACATAGTCGAGAGATGAGAGCACCCAATCCTACATCTGCACACAAATCTGTATAAAAAGCTTCCAGCATTCCTGCTTCTGCCAAAATGCTAGGCACTGCATAGCTGCGTCTTGCTCCTATTTGAATTGCAATGAAGCTATTCATGATTTATCCACCGAGCAGATAGGTAACCCACGCTAATTTAGGATTATATACGAGTACGCCCAGATTAAGGGGTTACATACTACAGACGTAGTCTGTGTGTTTTCATCAAAAAAGAATGAATAGACAAAGATTGAAGGATAATAAAAACATATTCATGCTAGACTAGTAAACGCAGTTTTCTGTACAAGTAAAAAAAAAGTGTCTGCCATAATTTTTAACAATAAAAACGTAAAAATTATCACTAGAGAAATAAGCGTATTTCCTATGATTATACGATAGCTTTTTGATTAAATCTGCATTTCCTTGTAAACCAGAAAGCACTAAATAAAAATAAAATTTAGTAATAGCAGGTTTATCCCAATTTTGGATGATATAATTTGCAATTAAATCAAATTCTTTTCTACTAATCTGGAAAAAAAATCTTTTTACACATTGCGATTTTCCAAAATGAGCACTCCCATCCTTGATGCTTTTAATGCGAGCATTTAGACTATGCACAATTCTTTTAACAAAAGGAGTTGAACTATAACTATATACTCCACCTTTTTTAAAAGACATATTCAAAAGAAGTTCCCAATCAGCAATAATATTGTCTTCAGCAAAACCACCTATTTCTTTGATCGCATCTTTTCTGTAAATAGAGCCACTAGGCGATATACCATTCATTAGCTTCAGGATTTCTAAAAAACTCCACTCTTTATAAGTTGATTCTTGATTAAGGTATACAGATGGAAAGCAAGTTGACATCTTATCTTGCAAATCTTTGACAATGGCTTGAGCCAAGTTCAGATCAGTCATCAAATCATCGCTATGTAGAAAAATAATCCAATCACCTTGTGCTAAATTCAGACAGCGATTGTGATTGGCGTACATACTCACTAGAGTTTCATAGCACACATAGCGAAGGCGCTGGTCGCAATAGCCTTTCACAACTTCTTCTGTATTATCTGTGCTAGCGTTGTCGCAGATAATTAGCTCGAAGTCAACAAAATCTTGATTCAGTACACTTTCAATTGTTGCTGGTAACATCTCTGCCCGGTTGTATGTCGGGATACAAACTGAGAAAAATGGAATGCGTTCTATAGGAGAAAGGATAGCAGTATCAATAAATGGCTGCTCATTAGGGTCACGTAGTTGCTCTTTAGCTGCGGATTTTGGTTTACTCAAGCTCATCATGTCAAAATCTTCAAGGTCATCAATTTTATAATTTTTGCCTGGATACGTTCTCGTTGATGCGTTTCCAAAACACCCGTCCATAAGGTAATTATGAAAATTGCTCCACACACCAACGCAGTGCTTCCAACCAGAACCCAATTAGAAATGAAACCGGCTCGAATCAGACCTTGTTTAACTAGATAAGAAGCAACAAGGCAGTACACCAAGACAATTCCCCACAAACTAACAACCTGACGCCAATAAATGTCAAAATGTAACCTCAAACGAATCATTGGTCTATAGACGGCATACCAATTGTTAGTAAGAAGTTGCGCCAGCATAGTTCCTAGAGCAACCCCTAGGAGTCCATAGGGTTCAATTAGCGTCCAAGTGAAAATTACGTTTAATATTCCAGAAGCGATCGCCCAAGGTGCATACTTTTCATCCTCAGTCGCACGAGCACTCTGCGCCAGTACAGTATGCTGAGCTTCTAGAGTAAGCATGATGCAGAACACGACAAGAATTGGATATCCAACAAAATTCCCCTCCCCTAGCCATAAATTGAGAAATTCGTGACCCGATGTCAGTACAAATGCCACACCCGCTGCCATTACGCAAAGAGTTATCCGTGCGTTGCGAATTACAATTGTATGAATCTCCTCTAATTTGTCTGCTTGCCACATCTGACTAATAAATACAGAGGTCGCACCGGCAATGGGGGCGACAATCATTAAAAGATTGGATACTAACTGATAGGCAGCGCGGTAGTTAGGAATATCTGCAATATGCCGCAGTAATGCAATAAAGTAATCATCCGTCCGGAGAATTAGGAAAGACCCCAAACTGGTCAACCAAGCGTAAAGTGCAGGTTGTACCATCGCCTTAGCGTATGCAGCGTTCCATCTCCCTTGTACGGCTAACATTTCTGGCTTGCGCCAGCGAATAAATCCCAAAAAGGCAAACCGTTGTATTAAGCCAGCTACAACTGCGATCGCGGCTAACGCTAGCAGTCCACCTCCCAACAGCACTGTAACTATGTTGGCTAGGATTGTCAGCAAAGAGACGACTGTTGCAATCAGGCTATCCCAACCTACATACCCAATCCCCGCTAGCCAACAGTTGAGGTAAGATACCCAAACCCCTACTGCGTAACCGGCGCACATCAGCGTCCAAGCCCAGAAGACAGTCGGCCCAGATACGTCCTTTAACTCTAGTTGACCTATCAACCCATAACCAGACCCCCAGGCAATAAAAAACACAATGACGGCTAACCATTGCAGGATGATTCGACCTGTAACGACCAAATCCCCAATGTGCTGCTTACTCTCCTGGCTCAACTCTACCTCTGGATCAGCACCACTTTTGCCTTTTGCTAAAGCAATGTGCCGCATCAACGTCGGCGCAATCCCTAACCCCAGCAAACCCAAAAAGGCTTGACTATTTCCCAGCAAAAACCACAGCCCCAACTCCTCTTTTCCCATGAAGCGAAACAGGATTGGCATCAAAAACAAATTTGCTAGAATCGCTACTGCCCGACTCAGCCAAGAGAAGGCAACTGCTAAGGCAATTCGCTTAGATGCTGACATAAGCCTGAGTCTGCTTGAGATACTCCAGTCCTTCTGGCACGCCGCGTAAATTCCAGTTCAGGGTTTGGACGAGGCGATCGCATATCATCCCTGCTTCCAACGGACGCTGTGCCGCCTGCCCTAACTGGGCCGTCGTCACCGGCATAATGTTCTCGGTGGGCAACCCAAATACTTTCGCCGCTTCCATAGCAAACTGATAACGATTCATCCGATCTGGCCCTACTACATGAAAAATACCTTTAGCACCAACTTCCACTAGACGGCAACTGGCTTCAGCAATATCATTCACCAACGAGGGAGAACCGACCTGATCTTGAGGGACTTTGATCACCTGACCCCCTTCTAAGGTTTTGAGTAAACGGCTGAGAAAGTTTTTGCCCTGAGCTTCATACCCGTATACGACCGTAATACGTAAAATCAGATAATTCTCTAGTAGCAAAGAAATCATCTGCTCTACTTCCAGCTTTTGCTGACCATACACACAAATAGGGTTTGGCGCGTCTGCCTCCCGATAGGGACCAGTTTTGCCATCAAATACATAATCTGATGAATAAAATACTAGCCCCGCGCCGACATCACGAGCGGCTGTGGCTACATTTAAACTACCAGCCACATTAATCTCAGCCGTTTGGGCTGGGTGTTGCTCACAGTAGTCTACATTAGAGCGAAAAGCAGGCAGAAATACGACATCAGGTTGAGAGTTTTCCAGAAGCGATCGCACTCCTACTTCATCCGTCAACTGCAATGGTATCAATCCCGGTTGAGCAAATTTGTGATACGTTCCCACCACATCCCACCCACGTTGGTGACAAGCCTTCACCAAATGAGAACCAACTAACCCTGATGCTCCAATTAGTACAATTTTCATAAGCCATAAGACCTAAGTAAACCAACATTTCATTTTGAGGAATAGGGACAGTCTTAGCTCCCCGACTTCTTCAAGGATACTGTTGGCGAATTAACTGATGGGTCTGACCCCTGCCCAACCCCTCCCCTAAGAGGAGAGGAGCTTTCCGGCTCCCCCTTCCAAGAACAAAAGTTTTTCCTTTTCCCCCTCCTACAAGGAGGGGGCAGGGGGAGGTGGGAAGGGGGCTGGGGGGTTAGGTTTTCCGAATTCGCCAGCGGTATCCTTCAAGAAGTCGGGGATCTGACTTCGACTTCTCAATAAATAAATGGGCTGTTGAAATCCGACAAAGTTGCAAAACTACTATCCCGTTTAGAGACAATTGGATTTGTACTAGGCCAGGGGATACCTACTGAATTCCAAAAAATCCCCTCATCATGCTCCGACGAATAAATTGTAGAAACTTTGTACATCATGATAGCCATTTCACTGATTACATAAAACCCATGAGCCAAACCCGGAGGGATGTAGATGAGATTAGCTTTCTCTGCACTCAAATCAAACGTCTCAAATTTTCCATAACTTGGCGAACCAACCCGCAAATCCACCACGGCATCAATCACTTGACCTTGAACACAGTAAGCAATCTTGGTGTGTTCTTGGGGTGGCAGTTGGAAGTGCAAACCTCTCAAGACATTTCGCTGGGAAACCGAATAGTATTCCTCAGCGAAATTTGTCTCTAATTCATAGCTGCTGAAGATATCTTGATGAAAGGTTTTTACGAAGCTCCCTCGCTCATCCTTAAAGACATTTAACTCAAATTCATAACAACCAGGGATTCTAGTTTCTCTTGCCTTCATAACTACAGAATGCTCGGATTGTCGAAGCCATATATGCCAACATCTCTTCTGTTAATCCAGGAAATACCCCCACCCAGAAGACACTTTGCATTACCCGGTCAGAATTACTCAATTCACCCACTACCCGATACTTCAACCCCTTATAAGCGGGTTGTCGTACCAAATTGCCCCCAAATAACAGTCGAGTGCCGATGCGCTTCTCCTCTAGGTGCCTCACCAGGTCGTTGCGGGTAAAAGGTGCATTCTCTTCCACCAAGATCGGGAAGCCAAACCAGCTAGGTTCAGAATTGGGAGAGGCTACTGGCAAGACCAAAATATCTTGTAAATCCTGTAACTGCTCGTGCAAAAACTGAAAATTCTGCCGACGCTTGGTGATAAATTCAGGCAACTTATCCAGCTGCGCACATCCCACCGCCGCTTGCATGTCAGTCATCTTCAGGTTGTAGCCAACATGAGAGTAGGTGTACTTGTGGTCATATCCATAGGGCAGCTCCCCCAACTGCCAGCCGAACCGTTTACCACAGGTATTATCCATCCCAGGAGCGCACCAGCAATCCCTACCCCAATCCCGGAACGACTCGACAATCTTCTTGAGACGAGTATCACTGGTCAGCACGGCTCCCCCCTCACCCATGGTCATGTGATGAGCGGGATAAAAACTGATAGTGGCTAAATGCCCAAACGTGCCAGTCTTGCGTCCTCCATACAAACTCCCTACGGCATCGCAGTTATCCTCAATCACCCAGAGGTTATGCTTCTCGGCAAAAGCCATTACCGCCTCTAGATTGAAGGGATTACCTAGCGTGTGAGCAATCATAATCGCTCGTGTCCGGTCTGACAAAGCCGCTTCCAGCTGGTGAGGATCGATGTCATAAGTAGGCAATTGGACATCCACAAACACCGGCACCAGCTGATTTTGAAAGATGGGATTCACCGTAGTGGGGAACCCCGCTGCCACCGTAATCACCTCATCCCCTGGTTTTAGCTGTTTCTCCCCTAGTGTGGATGAAGTCAGCGCCGTCAATGCCAATAAATTCGCAGACGAGCCAGAATTAACCAACAGACAATGCTTGACCCCCATCCACTTGGCAAATCGCTCCTCAAACTCCGCCGCATAGCGACCCGTAGTTAGCCAAAAATCGAGGGACGCATCAACCAGCTGGACCAACTCCTGGTCATCAAAGACCTTGCCGGAAACGGGGATATAGGTTTGACCCGCAACAAACTGGCGTTGCTGAAATTTGAATTGGTAGTAGTTTTGCACAGCGGCAAAAACGTGCGATCGCAGTTCGTGCTCTTGCTCGGAGACACCCGCTGGACGAGGAATAGAAAAAGACTGAGTCATGGGTAATGGGTAATAGGTAATGGGTAATTGCTAATTTTCCGTCGGCTCCGGCTTTGACCTCAAAAACGCACAGTACCACTCAATCGTCTCCTTAAGAGCGTCATGAAGGGAATATTGGGGTTGCCAATTTAGCAGTCTGCGAGCTTTCTCGGCGGAAAGATATTGATGTTTAATTTCGTTGCCAGCTTGGTTGAGGATAACCGGATCTAAATCCTCTTGATGCATCAACGCTAAAATTTTACGCACCAAGTCTAGAACAGTAATTTGCAGTTCATTACTAAAATTAAAGGCTTCTCCCAGAATTTCAGGGCGATCCATCTGCTCAGCCAAATGCAGAGACGCTAAAACACCATCTTTGACATAAAAATAATCCCGAATATTAGTCCCATCACTGCGAATCACACAACGATCTCCACTCAACGTTGAGCGAATCGTCCCTGGCACAATCCGGTTGAAGTTCAGATCTCCACCGCCATAAAAATTTCCGCAGCGAGTGATACAAATCGGCAATCCATAACTAACAAAGTAAGTGCGACTAATCAAATCTGCACAGCTTTTAGAAACCTCATAGGGATGCTCACCTTGCAAAGGAGTTGTTTCGTAGTAAGGCAAACTCTCATGTTCCCCATAGGCTTTATCGCTGGATGCCACGACAATTCGACTAATACCCCTTACCCGGCGACAGGCTTCTAGTAAGTTCCAAGTTCCCTTAATATTGGTTTCAAATGTCGCCAGAGGGTTCCGATTCGCCTCCCCGACAATAGCCTGAGCCGCTAAATGAAATACCGTATCTACTTCATGCTCGTTAAGGGTTTGCTCTAAGATTGCCAGGTCTTCGATGCCACCGTAGACTAGTGTAATTTTTTGGGATAACTCCTCCGTAAATAGGCGGGATTGCCTCACCCCCCCTCGAACCAATCCAATCACCTTGGCTTGGCGTTCTACTAACTCCTGGGTCATCCAACTCCCCAGTAAGCCTGTACATCCAGTGACTAAAACGGATCGGTCTTGCCAAAATGAAGTCATTTCCAAACCTGCCAAAGTGCTTTTCCAGAGTTATATAACTCGTTCAATAACTCCAATTCTCGGTAAGTATCCATACACTGCCAGAAGCCAGGGTGTTGGTAAACCGCTAACTCACCCATCTCGGATAACGCCTTGAGGGGTTCAGCTTCAAAGACAGTGTCGTCTCCTGCAATGAGTTCTAGAACTTTGCGATGCAGGACAAAATAACCCCCGTTAATCCAGCCTTCACTGGTTTGGGGCTTTTCCTTAAAACTTCTAACCAGGTTATCTTCGATCATTAGCTCTCCAAACCGGGACGCTGGTCGCACAGCGGTTACCGTCCCCAGTTTGCCGTGGCTGTGGTGAAACTCAAGCAACTGAGCAATGTTGACATTCGACACTCCATCCCCATAGGTCGCCATAAATAAGTCGCTCCCTATCTGCTCCAAATAGGGGGCTAGGCGTTTGAGTCGCCCCCCTGTCAAGGTTTCTTGACCCGTATCAATCAACCAGAGACGCCAGTTTTCTTCACCATGCCCATTGTGCAACTTGGTCACTTGCTTACTACCGAGTTCTAGTAGAACGTCGCTGTGATTCCAGTCATAGTTGAAGAAGTACTGGCGGATTGTTTCGCCTTTGTAGCCCAGACACAGCATGAAGTCTGTAAACCCATAGTGGGCGTAGGTTTTCATGATGTGCCAAATCATGGGGCGATCGCCCACTTGAATCATGGGTTTGGGTCGAAATTCAGTCTCTTCTCGGAGTCGAGTTCCTTTACCACCACATAAGATAGCGACAGGAATATTGGAGTGTGGAGATACCATAGCTACGTCATCAGAAAGGATGCAACTACTGAGCTTAGCGACTATCAGGTTTCTTTGTGGATGGGAATCGATTCGCCAGTAACCTGTCCAACGCTCACACAGGAGGATGGTTTAAGCTCGTCGAGGGCAGCCTCACACAACAGCTTCGAGTACTGCTTAGCAATCACGTCAGGCGTAAAGTGAGACTGTAGATAGTGACGCCCCGCCTCACCCATCTGCTTAACGAGTTGGCTATCTGTTGCCAAACATTGAATAAAAGCAACTAGACCATCGGCGTCGCCATTATTGAAGCCTTCACCACAACCGGCGTCAGTGACTATCTCTCGAAGATAGGAGTGTTGCTCACAGATAACAGCCACAGGACGCCCAGCTGCCAAAGCGGCGTAAAGCTTACTGGGTGCCACCAAGCCTTCCATGCCAGGTCTAATGCTGACTAAGGACAAATCGCAAGCTGTGAGGGAATAAGGCAGGTGCTGTTTGTTCTGATAGGGTAAGAACTGGCAATTGTTCAAGCCCAGCTGACTGGCTTGCGATCGCATCGCTTCGTGCTTGACACCATTACCGATGAAGACAAACTGAATCGGTTCTTGTTGTAAAAGTCGCGCCGCTTCGAGAATAGTATCCATGTCATGGCAGCGACCCATATTGCCGGAATACAACACCGTAAAGGTGTCAACCAGATTAAAGGCTTTTGCAAACCAATTCTGCTGCTTAGCAATTGGTACGATCCAATTCGGGTCAGCCCAATTATGAATGACTGTGATTTTGTTGATAATTTCCGGGCATTTTGCCACAACCCGGTCTTTCATGGAAGGGCTGAGAACGATGATTTGTTGAGCCTGCTTCCAAACGTGACAGTTCACAGCATCCCAGAGTCGGACTAGCCAGTGCTGGCGAGAGACAACATTTAGCTCGACAGCGACATCAGGATATAAATCATAGAGAAGACAAACATAGGGTAGACCAAAGAGCTTATTGGCTAAGTAGCCCAGAACTGGTAAGAAGGGAGGTGCTGTGGTCAGGAGTAGAATGTCACCCCGACTGCCAGTCTTGAGCAAATGAAGCCCAGAACGCACACAGAATAGGAGTCCATTGAGAGCTTTCCCGCGAATTCGCTTAGACCAAATGCGAGTGGCACGCGATCGCCTAATCACAACCTGATCTAACTGCTCAATCGCTGGGGCGGATTTGTTGTGGAAGGCATAACCGGGTTGCCCTGTAAAGACTTGAACCGGCAGACCAAGCTGTCCTAACTGAACGGCTAGCTCTTCAATCAGCTGTCCCGTCGCAGCGTAGTCTGGCGGAAAAAACTGCGTAATAATCGACAGTTTAATAAGTCTGCTGTGCCGTACCGCCGTCTTCCCGTTGCTCATTTCGCCTCGCTGCTGAGTCAGATAAGGTTGTAACTGAATCTTTCCCTGATGCTGTTGCTTTGATATCAAGCCTCAAAGCCAGTGGGAGTTAAAAGTTAATCTAGGATATCAACTTTCCCAGTTCCATCCTCTGCTTTCTCATTTACCTCTACCAACTTCTCAATCGTTGTCCGGAATTCTACTGGGAGCGTCTGACCAAAACAATTACAAACGAATGGGGTGTAATTTGTCACCTATCCAACGAATGTAGCAGTTCTCCTGGCAGTTGCTATCATCCGGATGTTTTTTGGATGGATGCTCTATCGGTGATGCTTTTTTTTCAATGTTTTGTCCTGATGGGCAGCACAAGCACTGTATCAGTAAGTGGTAAGGCTTAAGTATTGCGGATAATCCTCTGATCAATTTTTTCTGAGAAACTTCAGTATTTTTGAATTATGGCTCCAGATGGAGATTATCAGCCGTTGCTGCCCCATGGTAACGGGAAACAACTATCCTATGGGTCTCCACTCTCCATAGCTGAGCTTTCTGAGCTTGACAAAGACAAACTCGATCTCCGTCAGATACTGGCTGTTGCCCGTCGTCGGATGCTCATGATTGCTGGTGTGGCGATCGCTGTAACATCAGGGGTTGCTGCCAAGCTTGTGAGTCAGGTTCCCACCTATGAAGGCAAATTTCAGCTCTTGGTTGGGCCGTCTTCGAGTGAAGACGACAGGTTCGAGCAGCTGACTCAATCTCTCAGCAAAAATACCGCTTCTCAGGTTGAAACGGTGGACTACGAGACTCAGATTCAGGTCTTGTGGAGTCCTCAAGTTATGTCTCCCATTGTGGAGAAAATTCAAGCCCGCTATCCAGAAATCGACTACAATACTCTCCGAACCCAACTGTTGATTTCTCGGCTAGCGGAAACCAAAATTTTAGAAGTTCGCTACCAGGATTCCGATCCTAAAAAAATTCACTTTATCTTGGAGCAAGTCGCCCAAGGCTACGTCAATTACTCTCAGCAAGAGCAAAAGTCAAGCGTACAACAAGGTCTTAAGTTTGTCAAAGAGCAGACCGAAAAACTCCAAGGGCGAGTTGACGAGCTTCAGCAGGAACTCCAGGATTTTCGGCAGAGGTACAACATTATTGACCCAGAAACGCAGGGTCAACTCTTGACTAATCGTGTCAGCGCCATTGTACAACAACGACAAGAAACCCAAGCCCAGCTGAGTGAAACGCAGGCGCTCTACACAAAGCTACAAAGTCAGTTGAGGGGGTTGGGGCTATCGTCGAATCAAGCGATCGCGGCGGCAGCACTCTCGGAGGCACCCCGCTACCAAGAGTTACTCAATCAACTCTCTGAAGTTGAACGGAAGATTGCCATTGAGTCAGCGCGATTTACAGAAGACAGTCCGACTCTTCAAACGTTGCGTGAGCAGCAGCAAAATTTACTACCCCTACTGAACCAAGAAGCAGCAACCGTAATCGGAACTAGTGCCCCAGGCGTCACCAGCAACGCCGAATTCTTGGCATCCCCCAGTTCCATTCGCTTATCTCTGACCCAGAAGCTGGTCGATACGACAAACCAAATGCGGATTCTGGAGGTACGCCGCCAAAGCGTTGGTCGGGCGGAAAGGAACCTGAGTCAGCAACTCAACAATCTGGCTGTCATCGCTCGTCAGTACACAGATTTACAACGGAAGCTGAATGTGGCGACAGAGAGCTTGAACCGCTTTCTCGCTGTTCGGGAGACGCTACAAATTGAGGAAGCCCAAAAAACCGCTTCCTGGCAGAAAATATCCGAGCCAGAACAGCCCCAATTGCCCATCTCCCCTAACGTGCCGCGTGGTCTCTTCCTCAGTGCCATCGTCGGGTTACTCGCCGGAGCGGGTGCCGCGTTGTTAGCCGAAAAGCTGGATAAGGTATTTCACTCTGCCGATGAGCTGAAAGACTACACTGGTTTGGCTGTATTAGGAACGATTCCCTTTAGGAAGCAACTGAAGGAACACATCACGAGTCCAGGTGTTGGTTTTACGCCGGACGCTGAGAATTCAGAGTTCAAATTCGGTGGTCAGTCTCATAGTTACAGTGCTTCTCCTTTTTTAGAGGCGTTTCGCTCTCTCCAAGCGAATCTCCACTTTCTGAGTCCCGATCAACCCCTTCGCTCTCTGGTAATTAGTTCAGCTGTACCGGCAGATGGGAAATCTACTACGGCTACATTCCTCGCGCAGGCAGCAGCGGCGATGGGGCAACGGGTGTTACTGGTAGATGCGGATTTGCGCCGTCCTCAGGTGCATGTGACGACAGATTTGCCGAACGTGTGGGGACTCAGCAATGTTATTTCCAGCGAAATCAATGTTGATGATGTGATCCAGCGATCGCCCATGGAAGACAACCTTTTTGTGCTAACGGCTGGTCATATTCCGCCCGATCCAACCCGCCTTCTGTGTTCCAAAAAGATGCAGAATTTAGTGGAGCGATTCCAAAACGCTTTTGACCTGGTAATTTTTGATACGCCTCCTATGCTGGGTCTGGCGGACGCTAGACTCCTAGCTGCTCATACAGATGGGATAGTCATGGTTGTCGGATTAGGTAGAACAGACCGGTCTGTTTTGACACAAGTTTTATATGGCTTAAAAACGTCTCACGCCAGAGTTCTGGGTGTTGTT
>DATNQP010000429.1:0-13340 GCA_036703965.1 Leptolyngbyaceae cyanobacterium | reverse complement strand
CTCGGTGCGAATCCGAATGGTACTAGGATTATTTTTAATCTCTTCTAGAGAGCGCTTTTGATTATATTCATCTATTGCATCAATCGCATTAGTCAGGATATTCATAAACACCTGATTTAGTAGTCCAGCGTAGCACTGGATTGGGGGCAGGTTGTCGTACTCCTTGATGACTTGGATGCCTGGATGTTCTCCCTTCTTGCCAAGGGAAGACGCTTTCAGGCGGTGAGCAAGAATCAGCAGGGTATTATCAAGACCCTGCTGAATATCCACCCGCTTGAGTTCTGCTTCATCTAGCCGTGAAAAGTTCCGCAAACTCAGGACAATCTGGCGGATGCGGTCTGTTCCCATTTTCATCGACGATAGGATTTTGGGCAGGTCTTGTTTAATGAAATTCAGGTCAATTACTTCTGTAGCCGCCTGAATTTCGGGTACTGGATGGGGATAGTATTCCTGGTACAGTTGAACCAGATTGAGCATGTTTTGGGCATATTCATTCACATGGGTAAGATTGCCGTAGATGAAGTTAACCGGGTTATTAATTTCATGGGCAATACCAGCAACTAGCTGCCCAAGAGAGGACATTTTTTCGCTTTGAACAAGTCGGGCTTGGGTCTGTTGAAGTTCGCGCAAGGTAAGCTTAAGTTTAGTGGCTTGCTCTTGAGCAGCTAGAGCAGTGATGCGACTTTGTTTGTAGAGTTCCGCTTGGTCAACGGCGATCGCAATTTGAGCGGCAACCGCTTGCAGTAATTCCACTTCGCTGTCACTCCAGGTTCGCGGTTGACTAATCTGACTACAGCTAATTACACCAACCTCACCAGATTTCGTATGAATTGGCATTCCCAAGACGGCGGTGTAGCCCGCACAAAGGTAAAATTGTTGCTCTGCTACTTCAGTTAAAGCCCTGGTATCCTCCACTCGCACTATTTCCTTGGCAAATACCTTGGTTGTCAATGGCTCTAGTTCTGTAACCGGAATGCTATGACCCATGAAGCTAGATAAAGCCGAATTCTTTGCTTCTTGAACAACCTCCCAAGAAGGGAGAACAGCGTCATGCCGATACCAGATGAACAGGCACCGGTCAAGCTGCAACAGGTTGCGGATTTCATGGACAGCGGTTTCCAGGATGTTGTTAAAGTCTAGGGAAGCTCGAATCTGATTGGCAAGTTGGTTGAGCAGTGCTTCCCGACGCGCTAATTCTCGAAATCTCGCTTCCGATTCCTGTAGTTCCTCTTCAGTCCGCTTGCGCTCAGTGATGTCAGTGGAGATGCCGCATAGTGCATAAGTGGCACCAGCAGAGTCATAGAGCGGAAATTTGATCGAAATATAGGTGTGTGAACCATCATTGTCAGGAACAACTTCCTCACGTTCTAAAGCCCTCCCAGTTGTGAATACCCTTTGATCATTCGCCCGCAGGGCATTAGCTATCTCATAAGGTAAAAGCTCGTAGTCAGTCTTCCCTAGAGCTTCTTCAAGATCAACCTGAAGCAGGTTTGCACACTTGCGGTTCAATAGAAGGTATCGTCCCTCAGTGTCTTTAACATAGATGGAGGCTGGGGAATAATTCAGGATGGCCTGTAGCCACTGATCGCTCTCCCGACATGCTGCCTCTGCCTGTTTGCGCTCAGTTATATCTGTGTGGCAGCCAGCCATCCGATAAGCCTTGCCGTTGGCGTCAAAGAGTACTGTCCCCCTTCCCAAAACCCACCGATAGGAACCATCTTTGTGCCGCAACCGATACTCGGATTCGCAACGAGCAGTTAGACCATCCAAAGAGCCTCGCACATAAGCTAGCACCGGGTCGCGGTCATCGGGATGTAGGCGTTTTTCCCACTCCTCCAATTGATTGGGCAGCTCATGATCTTCAAAGCCGAGCATACTCTTCCAGCGCGGCGAAAAATAGACTTCATTGGTTTGAACATCCCAATCCCACAACCCGTCTCCAGAGGCCTGCATTACCAATTCAAAGCGCTCCCGGCTTTTGTGTAGCTCCTCCTCAATGCGCATACACTCACTAAATTCGGTTTCCAGTGGTGCCGGGGAAGGTAACGCTAGTGCCTTGGGAATTATGGGTACCAGAACTACAGCTGTATATAGGGAGCCAAAAGTGGTAAAGGCTTTCAGAAAAGTAGACACCCAGTAATTTGGAGACCAGAACGTCCACACTTCTATAGTAGGGATGATGCCACAGGAGACAATTAAGGCTGAAAATAGTAAAAGTATTCCGTGAAAAGCCCAATACCGTTGCTTTTGAAAAAAGTAGATAAGCGTGATAGAGATCGAGTAATAAAATAGGGCGATTAGAGAATTTAAAGAAATGTCTAGCTCTGCTAACTTTGGATTAAAAAGGTAGTAAAACCTGGGTATAATAAATTGACCTTCCACAAAAGAGCTTTGTAATAATTCCAGCATAGATTCTCCTACGTGTTGTTACTTGTGTGTTGTTGCCAGCAATTAGGCTCCATTAATTTACACAGTAAAAAGTGATGTCACTGGAGGTGACAAAAACTCGGAAATCTTTCTCAGAAAAAGCTGTTAAGTTACGTTACGAGGCTGTAAGACAGACGTATAGCATGTATTACAGCCTGTATTAAGAATGGTAAACAATGAAATGAGTATCAGCAACAAACTCACGAATGCTTTATTGAGTCTTTATAAAAGTTGTCGTCTAACCCAGTAGTTTCTTTAATTTATAGGGTCAGAATCTTAATAAGTTCATGAAACTTTTATTATCTGGTTGTATATTTTAAGAAAGCTTTAAATTCTAATCTAGGTCAGGTTTGTATTTCAGGCAGACTGTCACCTCCTCAGAAAGTAGCAAGGAGGGCAGGGAGAGTAGGTGTTATTTACAATTTTTAGTTAAGTAAAGTTTTAATGAACCCTCATAAAGATTTTACAAACTATATGCGATCGCATCCTAGGGAGGAGGATTAATCTGAATAGTATTAATAGGGGAGAAGCTTTTTTCAGGTAGGCACCTGTCGTCAATTGATTGAGGAGGGTTGAAGATAGGATGTTTATATTCGCTTTGAGTAGAGTGAGCTGATGTCCCCATTCGGTAGATTACCCTCTGTGCATAAGCAAGTTGCACTCAGATGTCTCATTTGTTGGATGGGGAGATGGAGAGAGAGGCTCTTGGTATGAATTTGGTAGGAATTGGTGACACTGAACAATAAAATGGTATTTCGGCAGTCAAAATACCAGGTGTAGCCAGCGCGTGAAGTTATTTATTTACCACACTCCCGAACTAACTCCAGCCGATAAGGTGCCAGATTGTGCGATCGCGATCGATGTCTTGCGAGCCACAACGACGATTGCTACAGCGTTAAATGCAGGTGCTGAGGCGGTTCAAGCTTTCAGCGATATCGAAAAGCTACTGCAAGTCAGCGAACACTGGCCAAGTGATAAACGTCTTCGGGCTGGGGAACGTGGGGGTGCGGCGGTGAGTGGCTGCGACATGGGTAATTCTCCCCTCGACTGCACCCCCGAACGAGTTCAGGGACGCCGATTGTTTATTAGCACGACAAATGGCACTCGTGCCTTACAGCGGGTGCAGGATGCCCCAATTGTTCTGGCAGCGGCGTTAGTCAATCGTCAGGCAGTAGTGAAGTATGTTTTAGCACAACAACCAGAGACATTGTGGCTATTGGGTTCGGGTTGGGAAGGCAGTTTCTCTCTAGAGGATACGGTTTGTGCGGGTGCGATCGCCCACAGCCTCCTCGAACAACTCAACTGCCCATTAGACGAACTAGCGGCGAATGATGAAGTAATCGGTGCGATCGCTCTCTACTCTCAGTGGAAAGACCAGTTATTAGAGATGTTCCACCATGCTAGTCACGGAAAACGTCTTTTACGTCTAGACTGTCACGAAGATTTAAAATATTGTGCCCAGACTGATATCTTGGATGTTCTGCCTATTCAGAAAGAGCCAGGTGTTTTAGTCAAGAATTCCTAATCAACCTTCAGAGGAATGATGAAGTGAGTGTTGAACGTTGAGAAGCCTGTGTTCAGGCTTTGAGCCTGCCATTTATCTACCGACTGCTGTTGAAGCTTTTGGCTCAGATGCGATTGAATTCTTACTCAAAATCAGGTAGTTAACACCTGTTCTAGGGAGAGCTTAAGGTTCGATTAAAGGCTCTTGAGCAATTGCACCCAATCCTACTGCCCTCAATCGGTTTGCCCACTCGGATGCTAGTGCTGTATCATTCGGTTTCAAATGGCGTCGCTCAGCTAGGCTTGCCAGGGTGTCTTGCCAAAGCTCATATTTTTGATAAAGAGCGCCTTGAGCGTGGGGGGTAGCCTTCTCTAACTCTCTTGTAAGAGTTGGGCTAGCTTCGACTCGTTCAACCCACCCATCTACATAAAGATCCCCGGCTCGGTCTTCCGAATCGCAAACCATTGAGAAGTACCAATGGTAGTTCTTGCCAGCCGTCAGCGGTTGCAACGTTTTAGAAGAAGGGAGCTTCACACTGATAATACCGGGCTTGCCAGTAATTGTGAACGTTGTTTCATAAACCTTTGTGTTGTTTTCTTCATCTAAGAGAACAAACTCTACTGTTCTTGCAGACGTTTGAGGGACATAGAAAAAGAATGTTGGATAGGGCGCAACCGTCAACCCAAGATTCGTTTGTGGGATTAATGCCGTTAGTGGCTTTTCACCCAGAGAGCAGGGACCCCGTGGACTAGCCGGTTGTCTTCTTCCTGGTAGCCCTGGGTTTGGTGGTGTAGACGGCTTGGATTGAGAAGAAAGCGGCACTGACCTTGCAAAAGGTTGTGTTATTTCGGGGAGTCCCTGGACTCCTAAAGGAGATTCTTGGGCAAGTGCCAGCATGGGAAAGCTGCACACAGACAGAGTCAGAAGCGAGGCAAGGGAAGTAGATTGAATTGATAGCATCTCAGTTTTACCAAGGTATCTGGTGGAAAAATTCGGATAAACGTGAGATGCACCTGGGGATTTCGGATGATTTGCGTTAAGCTGATCTGTATTATCGGCTACATCTATGAAGATTCGATGCTGGAAATTGGCGTCTACTGTGAAGCTTTGGTAAACCTGTAGTATTTAGTGCCAATCAGCGCTCTACATCAAACCGCTTAACATAATAGTCCTATGGGCTAGGTGCGCTCTCTTGTCTTCTGCTTTCTTGATAAAACTCCATAAGACTTAAACAAGGCTTTGTATTCTAAATAGTCCGTTAACTTTCTACGCTGAACTAGGAACCCTTAGGCAGAGAACTGAAATAACCATCAGGCATAGAAGCAACCACACGGTAGACATCAACCTTTTGCTGTTTTCCCTTTAAGGAAAGTGAACCCCATGACTCTACCCGAAACTTCCCCTGGAGATGAACTAGAGTTTCATGGGCAATGAGTACGCGACAGGTACTGGGTTGCTGGTCTTTCTCACAACTTTCTAGGCGGGAAGCAATGTTTACACTGTCCCCAATCACGCCGTACTCTAAGCGCTCCTTCCCACCTAAGCTGCCAACCATCACAGGACCGGTAAAAATCCCGACTCGCATCTGAACCACGGGCAAACCGCGAGCCAGCCAGTCCTGGTTGAGTGCCTGGAGGCGATCGCCCATTGCCATAGCACAAGCCACCGCTCGCCGTGCGTCTTCCCCTATTTCCTCTGGAGTGGTGCGAGGCACAGGCACCCCAAAGACCGCTAAGATACCATCGCCAGTGAACTTATTGATAATTCCATGGTGATTTTGAACTTCCTGGGTCATTGCGCCCAAGTATTCATTCAACCAAGCCATCACAGCGGCGGGTCGCATCTGTTCAGAAATAGTGCTAAAACCCTTAAGGTCAGTTAGTAACATAGTGGCTGTCAGTGATCGCCCTGGTAACAAACCCTCATGAAGGAGATGATCGCGCTCATTCCAGAGGGCTTTAGCAATCTCTGGTGAAGTTTGCTGACCTAACAAGTTCATGACCATCTGTTCTTTCCGTTTTGACTGTTGCAGTTGGGAAGTAACTACAGCAGAACCAGTGATAACAATAGCCAGAGCTGGTGCTGCCACAGGTACCCATCCTTCATGGAGAAAAAGGACATAGCACAAACCCAACAAGACACCCAAGATGGCTATGCCCTTAAACCCTAGGAGGAAAGGATTGCTCATTCGCCTTAATAAAATGGCACTGATCAATGACCATCCAGCAATCCACAGCACCTCTACCCACTCTGACCAGAACCAGAACAGGGGTCGATTGTCCAAAACCGCACTAAGGATTTGGCTTGCCATCTGAGCGTGAACCAGAACCCCTGCCATTTGCGGGTTTCCTTGTTCCGTTGCACTGTAAGGGGTGTAGAACGAATCTTTGACAGTTGGTGCAGTAGTGCCAATCAGCACAATTTTGTCTTTCACCCAGTTTGGGTCAATCTGTCCATTCAAGACCTGCGTGAGGGTAACTTGTCGTGCGATTTTGTGAGCTGAGCGATAATTGAGCAGGATTTGATAACCCTGGGCATCAATACTTTGATATCCTCCGGAATTAGCAAGCAACTGAGGAAAAATGGTTTTGTTCAGCTGAACCTCATTTGTTTGAGTTAGTTCTGGTACTATATTTTTCTGTGCCAGATAAGCCAGAGCCAGCCGTAGAGAAAACGAGTAGAGCGTAGCTGTTTCGGTGGAGGCATACATTAGATTACGGCGAATGACGCTATCTGGGTCAGTCACAACGTCACTAAAACCAACACGTTCCTCTGGTACAGCAGGAGGTGGTGGCACACTCTCACTATCGCTATTGCCGATGAAGGTAATTGCAATGAGCTTTGGGTTTTGAAGATGATGCTTCAGTTCGGCACGACCTGGATCTTTCGGGACATTACGAGCCAGATCCAAACCAATCACCTTAGGCTGATACCGTTCCAGTTGTTCCAAGAGTTGCGCCAAAACTAGGTCGGAGAGGGGATATTGCTTTTGAGCTTTTATATCTGTCTCTGTAATCGCCACAACTAGCAGCCGAGGGTCAGGACCTTCATCAGGGCGAACGCGAACCATCAGATCAAATGCTGCCAGTTCTAGGGGTTGCAGCCCTTCTAACTGCCGCACCCCAACAAGAGCGCCTGTGATGCTTAGGCTGGCAATGCCTATAATCATGGGGGCTGATGCCACAATTCGCCGCACAACACGGTTTAGACGAGAAAACTTCGAGCCTAATAAGCGCCTTTTGGGATTCATATCAAATCCAGTCACTCACTGCTTTTTCCTAACCTCTTCAAATAGCTTGAAGAGGACGTGCAGATCCGGATACATAAACACGCCGAGTTGGGGCTAAGCGCCAAACTACCCGATCATTGCTAATAGTGGATAAGCCAACCTCTTCAAAGGTAATAAAGCGAATCGGTAGCAGCTCCAGTTGCAGCTGTGATTTATGATCTTGCATGCCTTTAAAAAGAAATCAAAGCAAGGCATCGTTACGCCAAAGCAGGATATTGAGTTGATAAATTCCAAAGAAAAGCCGACGCTTTGCACTGAATTAACATCGCATTGGAAAGCAAGGACTGAAGAACAAAATCTGTACCCTAGTTCTCCTGTCAGTGCTATTTTTGCGTATAGAACTGAAGCTAATAGTTTTGAAACATTTGCTAGATGGTTTGCATTAGAGGAGTTCCGACGAGGTATAGAGATAATTCGTCAAACACCGACTAATCCGGGAATACGCAGTCTTACAGTATGTGCCCTTGACCAAGGTCTGCTCTTAGAACCCGCTTCAAATTGAGATTGGGTAGCGATCGCCAGCCCTGCCAAGGCGTATTTAGAGGTCGAATTTCCTGCCCTGTAATCAGTTACCAAGATCGATTGACTCATATCTTGCACCTGGCGGTTGAAACCGCAGCTACACAAACAAAACCTGCCTCCGCAGGTTACAAAACCCTTGATTTTTGGTTAGTCCGCGCAGGCGGACTTAGTTTGTATAGCCCCAGAATTCCATTCTGAGGGCTTGGTGCAAGATGTCAGGCTCCCTATTGTCATTGTTAGCAATTTTTAGTTGTGTGGCATTGCAGGAGTTAACTTTTCCAGACAAGCATTCAGTCAGGCGCGATCGCTCAGATTCCACAGCCAGCTATAGACGAAGCGGCTTGATGACATTCGCTACCCTTTGAGCAGATGCATATTTATGATGATTTGTCAAGATTTTATATTAAACTGACGCTGTAGCCCCTTGATTTACAAACGTGGCAAAATTTCTGGTAACAGCTGACCCGGAACTTTCGAGAGGGCGAGATTTTGCCCAGTAATGCCACTTTCCTGGTAGAAGGTACGAATCGTTTTGACGATGTAACTCAGGGCGGTTTGGTAGGAATCAGATTGCACCGCAACGCCTGTACAGGCTTTTATATGCTGGTGTAAGGCGGCTTCAAGATGAGTTGATTTAGACGATTGGGCTAAAGAAAACTGCGGTTCTGTTGCCAATTGGTAGTGCGCCAATCCCAGATTGTTGTAGGTGGCAAATACCTCGAAGTTTACAGGTATCGGTGGCGTGTTCTGCGAAAGTTGCTCGGCAAGCTCTAAGGCACTTTCGTAAGCTGTAATACATTGCTGTAAGTATTCTGCCTGCCGCTCTGGTTCGTCCTGAAATCGGTCTGCCAGGTGCCAATAGGCGGTACCCAAGTTATTCTGTGTGGCAGCGTAGGCAGGGGGTGCTACCTCAGCTGTCCGGTAGGTCAGAGCATCTTGATAGGCAAGCGTTGCCAGTTGCAACCAAGTTTCTGGTTGTTCGTACTGGGCAAGATTCCAGTAGGCGGTACCCAGGTTATTTTGAATCATCGCCCAACTCAGAGGCTCGGATTTCGTGTCGTAATAAGAGAGGGCTTCGGCATAGGCTGCGATCGCAGCTCGTAAATTTGGAACCGGTGATTGATGCTGAGCTAGATTCCAGTAAGCTGTCCCTAAATTATTCTGCGTGGAGGCATACTTGAGTGGCTCAACGTCAGCATGGCGATAGCGCAAGGCTTCTTCATAAGCACGAATCGACTGCTCTAGGCTCTGTGCCGGTTCTTTATGGCGAGCTAAATCTCCGTAAGCTGCTCCCAGATTGTTCTGAATCATCGCGTAGGTGTGGGGTGCCTCTTCAGCAGTCAGCTTCGTTAAGGCAAGCTGGTAGGCTTGAATACCTTGCTCCAAGGAAGAGAGGGTATGCTCGGCGCTGATGGGACAACGGGAAAGCATCCAGTAGAGATTACCCAGATCATTGAGGATATCTGATGCATCAGGTGAGGCGTTCTCTAACCAATGCAGCGCCTGCTCATAAGCCTGAATTGCGATCATCAGGTTTTCTTCAGACGCGTCTCCCTGTTCAATTACATGGCGATAGTAATTGCCTAGTTCCAGATAGGCGTCTGCTGGTGATGGTGTCTCGGTTGAAGGTTGAAGGTCGGGAGATTGAAGGCTGGAGCTTTCAACGTTCAACTCTTCTACTGACTCATCTGATTGATCAACCTCTGATTCTTTGTGTACATCACCCAATCTAAAATCCGTATAAAGCGAAGCTGTTCCATTCCCTATTGGTTTTAGCGGAGTAGCTCCGGAGGAGCTAGGAGTAGGATAGGGAATCGCTTTTTCATCATTAGTTGCAGGTGAGGACGCCCCACCAGTTTTATCAGTTGGTGTTCCTGATTGAGCTGGATGATGTTCTGAATCGTTGCTTACTAAAGGTTTTTCCCAACTCGTTTCACTAAGCGTGAGTAGGTCGTGAGTCAGTAACGTCCGTAAATCGTCCTTGAAAGAACCAGTAGCGTCCTCTGATGCTGGTGCAGTATGGGACGCCTCTGGTCTAGAAGCTCCAACTGGGGGTAGGGGTGTTGGCTCTCCTTCAAACTCAAAGACGCCAGTGTGCCACTGCCAAAATTCTGGCACGGACTGCTGAATGGTATGAAACCAAGGTCGTGGCAACCAAAGTAACAGCGTTGATTCAAAACGCGCCAGATTGCGTTCAATTGACTGTAAACGCCTGAGAAACAAGCGCTGTGCGGCTGGCGGTTGCCGCGTCAAGCGCTCTACACCTAGAATCTGAAATGCAGGTGCTGGTGTGGGATTTCGGGATTGCTTGTTCTGCGCCAGCCATTGAGCAATTTGAGCCAGGGGATTGGGGTCGCTCAAGTTTAGGTTCAGGCTGACCAATTTGGCGTAGCCTTGGGCATCCCTTGGCGCTTTTGCCGAAGTCACACCCAACTCGGCATGCAATTTACCTGCCAGACGATTGCGTAGGCTCAGGTCATCACAAACCGCAACAAACACTTGGCGGCGCAGGCCAAGAGTCAAAGCAAGTTTCAAGCGTTGATAGGTTTGCCGGTTCCAGCTTGAAACTTTATGTGAGGCAGTATCCGTGACGGTCATATTGGTAGAAAGGATACAGGCACTCGCTTTGTACTTTTTTGCTGACAAAAGAATACAGAAGAGTTGCCAGGTGGGTATCTATACATCTCTTCCTACAATTGTTGCCTAGGTCAGGATTTGCTCATCGAAGAAGACGCGGGGAGTGGGAGACGCAAAGACGCGGGGAATTTCACTCCCTTTCGTCCTCCCTTAGGACAAGGGTTGGAGACCCCCACTGAATTCTTGATTCAGTGGCTTGTATTCAGGAGCGAGTGCGGTCTTGGGGTCTCCCCAAGTGGAGCATCTCGCGTTCGGGGTTTCAATCCCTGCTCTGTTTACTCTCTCCGCGTCTCCGTGTCTTTGCGTCTGTGCGTCCTTGAAGGGATCTTAGGCAGAACGTCCGATTAGGAAGAAGATAAGGCAGGGTCTTTCTCCCCATCTCCCCATCTCTCTATCACCCTCTGGGATTATTACTTCTTGAAAGTTCCTTAACTCTCTACCTCAACTGGCTCTGGTGCTGCTTCAGGCAAGTCCTGCGTCAGGGTTAGGTAGCGAATCACGTCCTCACTGAGGCGCATCGCTCGCTCAATCACTGCGACATGGCTACCGGGGGCTTTGTAGTTCATCTGGATGTAGATGCCTTCACGGTGCCGGTCGATTGGATAAGCTAAACGACGCTTACCACGATGTTGAATATCGATCTGTTCTGCTCCTTGCTCTCGCAGGAGGTCTTGATATTTGGCGATCGCTTGGTCTGCCTGCTCCTCTCCCAAATCGGGACGCAGGATGTACATCATTTCGTAACTGTTGCTCACGGGTGTTAATCTCCTTTTGGACAGCTTGGCCCCTTCGCCTCAGATGGATAACACCCAAGAAAGGTTTCTTTCCATCTAATACTGAAGAAGCAAGGAATTAAAATCTTACTATTTTCTGGTATTAATTCTAGCTAGCTGCCAGGGGAAATCCGCATCTATGAAGACACCTAAACCGCTTTTGTTGAGTCAGCAAGGAATATCTAACGTCATGGCCCAGCGCTACGTCCGAATCAAAACTGACAAAGGACAGACCTACTACGGTCTGTTGCAACTAACGCGCAGCATTCAAGTACTGGATGCACCGCCCTGGTTGCAAGGGCAAACCACCGATTTAGAGTTGGAACTAGGCAGTTACGAGCTACTTGCTCCCTGTGCTCCTACAAAAATTGTTGCTGTTGGCAAAAACTATAGTGACCACGCGGCAGAAATGGGAACGCCAGTTCCCCAAGAGCCGCTCCTTTTCCTCAAACCCCCAACATCTGTGACGGCTGCGGATCGAGAAATCCACTTTCCTCCTCAGTCGCAACGAGTAGACTATGAGGGCGAATTAGCGCTGGTGATTGGCGAGCATTGTGTAGACTGCACACCAGAACAGGCTCGGACCAAAATTTGGGGCTACACCATTGCCAATGATGTCACTGCCCGCGATTTACAAAAACAGGATGGTCAATGGACAAGGGCTAAAGGATTCAACAGCTTTTGTCCACTAGGTCCGTGGATTGTTCGAGAACTGAGTCCCGGCGCAAGGTTACAGACTTTTTTGAATGATAACCCTCAGCCGGTGCAATCGGCGTTGATCAATCAAATGGTGTTTTCGCCAGAATTTTTAGTGTCTTACATTTCCCAGGTAATGACACTGTTGCCAGGAGATGTTGTCCTTACCGGGACACCCCAAGGAGTTGGACCGATGCAAATTGGCGATCGCGTTCGTGTTGAAATTGAGGGCATCGGTCACTTAGAAAATACCGTTGTCCCTCGCTCTTCCCCGGTGACGCTTTAGGAAGAACGCTTTTCTACTAAGAGATACGAGTGCTTTTTGAGTAGCTTCACCTCAAAGTGGTGACAATTTATTGGCTCCAGCGAATTGCTTTTAACGGACTTGTGCGTGAACAGCTTCCGAGAGTGTGGGAATTTCTGCGTAATGTCCGAGCAGCGACTGAACGATTGAATAGCCGCAGGCGACAACTGTTCCGAGGAAAACGATATTAAATAAAGTTTCTGTTACTAAGTTAGTACCTAGTCCTCGCATCAAAATATCAAACAGCAAAGAACACAAAACCAAAAGAATATCTAAAAGAATCGCCTGCATCGTGTTAAAGCGAATAAAGTGGATAATTCTTTCGTTCCTAACTACTAATAAGAACAACAGGAAAAAAATGACTAATCCTGCGAAAGGGATAGCGCTGTAAATGAATAGTACAGGTTGTAACGGAACCAAAATTATCGCTAAAGCCGGAAACTGTCTAAACAAAAAACTTCCAAAGGGAAGTGCAGAAATTATGGGGAGCAAATAAGGAAGGGAAGCAAAAATCCGGTCTTTAACTGTTGTTGACCCACGCCAAGTCATCGTGCGTTCTCCTTGTGGATGTTACTGATTATTTTTCCTACCTAAATTCAGGATAGCGCAGCTGAATACGCTACCCCTGGCTGAATAGGAAGAATATTCTCGATTAGGTACATCAAGAGCACTGTTCGCCGTGCCTGGTATCGTATTAGGTTAAACTCTATCTCCCGCAACAAAACAGTACAATCGCGAATCCCTGGGTATAGGCTACGCTGACGCTCCTAACGTCGTTACCGCTAAGCGATCGCGAGAGCTAACCTACCAGTGTGATCAGGACATCGCCGATGAAAACCGAAACTCTAAGTACACCTCGCCAGAAAAGGGGTACGGAAATCAGGCAGCGATCGCCAAATCAGGTTGGGTGGGTTTGCACTTTGCCATGACTTTTGCCAGTGACTTACTGCTCCAATTAAACGGATGAGCGATCGCATTCCATTCACCGATGAATGCCTTTAAGCGCTCAGTCAAGACTTGTTTGTCAGCAAAATCAGCAATGCGTAAGCGTTTGCGTTGCAGGATGCTAAACCACTGTTCAACTTGATTCATCCAGGAACAATGAACAGGAGGGTAATGAAAGACAAATCGAGGATGCAAGGCTTTCCATGCTTGAACCTTCTTGCCTTTATGCACACTCAAGTTATC
>DATNQP010000428.1:0-2221 GCA_036703965.1 Leptolyngbyaceae cyanobacterium | reverse complement strand
TCTTCTTTAGCTACTGTGCTGCCTTTACTGAGGTGATTGCCGCACCGCTGCTTGCCTTAGGTCTTTTGACTCGCCCTGCTGCGGCTGGTTTGTTCTCAACCATGCTAGTAGCGATGTACCATCACGTTTTGGTTGCTGGGTTTAGCATTCCTTATCTGGAACTGTCGATGCTTTATGCAGCCTGCTTCCTGTTCTTCTTGGTGAATGGTGCTGGACAGTATTCTATCGATGCTGTGGTGGCTAATAAACTGAATTCCATTGCAACCACTGGCATGTTGAATGCGATCGCTAAGCAACGGGAACAGCAAGTTGAGTCTCTCAATACCTCTTACCAAGCCTCACAAAAAGAGGATGTCTCAGCCGCCAAGTAAATCCGTTGGCAGCAACGGCTGCTTAATATCTGGCAACAAATTGTCCACTCATCACTCCCGAGTTGCCTGAGCAAAAATAGGTGTGCCTTTAGAAAAAAGCCTTTCTAAAGGCACACCCAAAGCTCTATCAACAAGTTTTTTCCCAACGTTAGCTAAATAAGCCTTTCAAAAATTAACTTCTATTGCCACCAGCTAGAGCCATGAGTAATGAGTGTTACTCAATAAACATTGATTTTGCTGAAATCAACGGGAAATACGGCAACTGAAGTATTGTTACTCAAGATTGTAATTTTTTTAGCCAGTCGGAGTCTGGCAACTGGTTCTGCGATCTCTAAACCAGCATTGATCAGGGAAGCCACATTGGCTTGATTGTCACAGCGAATATACAAGACTCCCCAACGCCGGAAAACATTGCAAGTGCGTAAAGGTTGAAGCTTCCGGAGTTGCTGTGGCTCCTCCCGATAGAAGTCCAAAATCAGTTGAGCTAGTTGGCAAATGCGGTTCATGATGTTAATCCTTACAGTGACTTGCTCTGCTCAAAATGAGCCGCTCTCCTCGACCAATGAGCTTCAGTATCGCCAGCTTCTATGAGCCACTCATAAAGAAATACTGGCGCAAGCTTCCGAAAGTTCGCTGAGTCTTAGCTCAGTTGACATCTTCCTTGAGCTGAAGCCATCCGAATCCTGGTAAATATATTGAAGCGTGAAGTACCTGAGTTCGTCTTGAGATAGAAAAAAGACTTAATAACTAGCTGCTTTGGGACGAATAACGGAAAAATGGGTGTAATCTAGTTTTCACGAGCTTTTGAGAGATTTTTTTCTCAATTCCTGACTAAATGTTTCTTACAAGTTCTTCAGAAAACTAGACACAACGGCAGGTTTGCAGAGTTTGAGGCCAATGAGGCAGCAACGATAAAACTAGAACTTTTAAATTTACACAGAGGTACGATCAAGTGACCGTATTGAAATCTTTAGGCGAAGAGCGGTATGAGGGGTTAGAGGACATTGTTGCGATCGCGCGGGCTGCGGGGTGGGGCGCTGCTGATATCCTGCGCTCCTACTATCGCGGCAACTCAAACGACGGCGACTTGGAAATTAAAGAAAAAAAAGATGGTCCTGTCACCGCCGCCGATATTGCAGCAAACCACTCCATTTTGGAAAAACTACAGACATCTCTCGGCACAGAAGATTTCGGCTACCTGAGCGAAGAGACGTATAAATCCTTATCGGAGGAATCGCGGGAGTCACTAATCCATCACTCTTGGGTATGGATTATTGACCCCCTCGATGGCACACGAGACTTTATCGACAAGACTGGCGAATATGCCGTTCATATTGCCTTAGTCCATGAAGGAAGACCCATATTAGCCGTGGTTGCATGGCCGGAAGCCGAGAAGCTGTATTACGCCACCCTTGGCGGCGGCACCTTTGTTGAAACTCCTCAGGGCATTACAACACCAATTCGCGTATCTAACCGTGACACCATTGAGGAGTTGTCCCTTGTCGCCAGTCGCACTCACCGAGATGAGCGCTTCAACCAGCTATTGCGGCAGTTGCCCTTCAAAGAGAAACACTATGTCGGCAGCGTCGGCTGTAAAATTGCCACAATTATCGAACAGCAGGCAGACGTTTATATGTCACTTTCCGGTAAGTCTGCTCCTAAAGATTGGGATTTCGCTGCCCCAGAACTAATTTTGAGCGAAGCAGGTGGGCAGTTCACCCATTTTGATGGAACACCCTTGATGTACAACCAAGGGGACGTGAGTCAGTGGGGTGGTTTGATGGCAAGTAATGGTCACTGTCACAAAGTGCTGTGTGAGAAAGCTTCAGAAATTCTGGCAAAGATAGACG
>DATNQP010000427.1:0-3347 GCA_036703965.1 Leptolyngbyaceae cyanobacterium | reverse complement strand
GTTCGCGATCGCCTGCCATTGCCATTGCCGTCACCATCACCACTTTCAGATTCTTCGTCTCTGGCTCCCGACGTAGGGCTGCTAACAAATCAAATCCTGTATAATCCCCTCGTAAATGCACATCCATCAAAATCAAGTTGGGTTTGAAGGAATGCACCAAGTCGAGAAAGTCTGTGCCATTGGTTACATGCTTGACTCTATGACCAATTACCTGTAAATAGTCTTTCAACAACAAGGCACTGCGCTCATCATTTTCAACCAGTAGAATTCGGCCTTTTGCCCCAGGGGGATAGGATTGATGATCGCTTTCCCCTAATTCTTGAGGAGATGAAGGCACAAGCAACTCTTCTGATGGCAAATCTGGCAGATATAGAGTAAATTGACTACCGTGACCGAGCGTTGACTTTACTTTGACATCCCCACCGTGTAGCCGAGCCAAACTCCGAGTCAGAGCCAACCCCAAACCCGTTCCCGGAAACTTGCGATTTAAACCACTATCCAGCTGACGAAATGGCTCAAATAATAGTGGCAGCTTTTCAGAAGCAATACCAATTCCTGTATCCTCGACGGTAAAGGAAATTCCCTTAGGCAGCCTGTCAACAATTAAGGTAACCTCACCCACTGGTGTGAACTTGATTGCATTGGATAGAAGGTTTAGCAACATCTGCTTGCATCGCCGCTCATCGGCAATACAGATACGCGCTTCAGGGTGGATACTAAGAGTCAGTTTTAATCCTCGCTCATAGGCTTGCTCCCGCACCATCGCTAAGCAGTAGTCGCACAACTCCTGTATTTCCAAAGGAACAAAAATCAGTTGTTCTTTACCTGCTTCCACTTTTGAGAGATCGAGAATATCGTTAATGAGCGCTAGAAGATGTTCCCCACTGCTCTGAATACAGGCGACGTACTCTTTCTGCTTGTTATTGAGAGTACCAAAGATTTCTTGCCGCATCAGTTGGGAGAGTCCTAATACCGCATTGAGGGGTGTCCGGAGTTCATGGCTCATTGTTGCCAGAAACTCTGACTTTGCCCGACTGCCCGCTTCAGCTGCCTCTTTTGCACCGAGTAGTTGTGCCTCTGTTGCTTTGCGTTCTTCAATATCATAAATTACCGCTTGCAACACTTTTCGGTTTCCTAGTTCAATCCGCGTGAGCGTGACCTCTGCTGGGAAATCTTCACCATTTTGCCTACGGTAAATCCAATCAAAGCGACAACTGCCTTCTGAAATCGCAGTAGCAATGTACTCTTGAGCAAGTCTCATGGATTCTTGACCATTTGGCTGCATTGGGGGTGAAAAGCCGAGGGGGTGACAGGGTGAGCAGGTGATTGAGTTGTCGATTTGTCCAACGGTTGGTAGAAAAACTCTCCCCCTCTTGCTGGCTCCCCGGCTCCCTGGCTCCCCTTCTTTGCCACAAAGCTGCTCACGCTGGGTGCAGCCAAACATTTGTAAAGCAGCACTATTGGCATCAAAAATTTCCTTTTCATCAAGCAGGATTACTGCTGCGCTGGTTGATTCGTATAGCGTCCGAAACTTTGTTTCCGATTCTCGCAGCGCTTCTTCTGTCCGCTTACGCTCTGTGATATCTCTGGTGGTATTAATCGCTAGCTGGACTTGACCCACTGGATCGCAAACTGTCACCCCATTGACACTGATCCACTTTTGTTGACCGTTAGGGCAGCCTACAACCAGCTCATAATCTGTTACCACTTCGCCTCGAAGAGTACGACTGCTGGGTAGGTCTTCTTTAGTAGGTACTGAACCATCAGGCTCTTGAATCTGCAGTTTATCCAGCAACTTGCACAAAGGCTCAGTGGTTTCTTCTGACTCTGTACCCAAGATTTGCCAGTTTGCCGGATTAGTCAGCACGACCTGACCATCGGGCTGCATGACACAAATCCCCTCTTGAATGGAATTAACGATCACCTCCAGCAGTGTCTTTTCCCGAGCGAGTTGCTGGGTTCGCTCCTGCGCCAACTGTTCTAGCTGTTCAAGTCGATGGGCATTGGAGAGAGCGAGAGCCGTTTGCCCAGCTAGTTGTTGTAGTAAGTGGATTTCTCCTTCCGAGAAAGGCTGGCGGTGCTGGAGATAGCCCACGAGCAGATGACCATAATACTCCTCCCGGACAAAAATTGGGGCAAGCAGCATCGCTACGGGTCGTTGTTCGGGAGGAACAGACTGGAATACCGGGGAGAGAGGATTAGAGGATGCAGGGCTGAAGGGATGCAAGGGTAAGCGGCTCTTCCTCTGTCTATGTGCCCCCTCTTCAGCTGTAATGGCTACTGCCTGATTTTGTTTTAAAACTTCGCGTACCTGCTTCCAGTCGGTTGTGACGGGAATTTGACCTTGGTGCTTTACACCCTCTCCAGAATTCGGCCAATATTCTGCTTCAACACAAATACTGTCAACTTCTGGCATTGCCCGAACTACCATGCAACAATCACAATTCATCGGCGCGGCTATCTGCTGGACAATTTCATCCAAAACCTTGCGAGGGTCGCCTTCAGAATTCAGCGCCATCATAATATGGTTAACTAGGGCTTCGCGTTGGGCTTGCAACCGCAGCTCTTGTTGAGCTTGTTGGAGTCGTCCCTGCATCCGTTGCCGCTCAATGGCATAGCGTAGGGAACGTACTAATAGCTGACCTGAGGTATCACCTTTAACAAGGTAATCCTGGGCACCCTTCTGTAACGCTTGCAAGGCGATCGCTTCATCAGATAAGCCACTCATCACCACAATCGGAGTATCCGGCGACGCCAGAAGTACTTGTGTCACTGTATCTAGCCCCTGAGCATCAGGAAGTGATAAATCTAGCAGTATCACTGAAAAAGATTTGATCTGTGCTGGCACTGACGCTCGTTTGCGATCGCCAAGCGCCTTGAAGGGAAACCGGCATGGCGCACGTAGGTTTGCTAACGTTTTGCGATCGCCAAGTCCTGCATTAGCGATCGCCTCCTGCTTTGCTCGTGGCGCACCATAGCCTTCACAAAGCGGTAGCAAGGTTAGATTTCGCCGAGCTTCGCTGTTTGGGCTTTGCTCTGCTAGCTCCTCCGGAGTGGCTTTGCAATTACTAACCAGCCTCTGCGGCTCAGATGCTATCCACGTTTTAGCGGTAAGACAATTCAGAGCGTCTGCTAGCCTCGAAACATGAATCAGTTGAAACTCAAAAGCCTCAACGTCTTGTAGCATTTCTTGCACCAGACGCGCATCTCTGGAGTTATCCTCCACTAACAAAATTGTGATGGTTTCAGTCAGCATGGGTATTACCTGAGCAGCGTGACAATAATCAGCCAGAACTGTTTGAGCGACTTCGCTATATTTCTGGAGCTGCTCCCGGTCACCTCAGGGA
>DATNQP010000426.1:0-4544 GCA_036703965.1 Leptolyngbyaceae cyanobacterium | reverse complement strand
AAATTTAACCCAAAAAGCTAGGTCAAGCAGCCGATGAAATTTTTCGAGTGGCAGCTTGTCCGTTGTAGAGCTTGTTGTAAACAGATCGGGCTTGTGTCGGACGAGTTGACGCCGAAAAATTAGCGCAGCGGTCATCGGTTGTGGCGTGGGAGCTAAATTGTTGGTCTGAATGGGTTTGGTGTCATTTGAACTTGCCAGGCTGTTTCTCGTCCGATTCGTTGCCACTTCTAAACTTATTTACAGGTTTAAGACTTGTTGCTGGTAGGTTGGATGTGTTGCTGCGTAGGTAGGGTTGCAGTGGAGGTTAAGCGGGCATACGAATATATCCACCTTGGGGACTTGTTACCACTACAACTTTATACCGTTTCCATAAATGGCTGATGTCTAGTGTTTTGAGCAACCATTTCCATAAACGGATGTTAAATGCTAGACGGGGATACTGAGATTATCCCCGTCTAACTCTCTTTGCTACTAAACGATAACAAAAGGGAAATGTGCAGACATAGGCAGAGTAGGAACCCATTCTGCATCATCACTGCTCAAATTAGGGTAAAGGGAGAATAAAAACGTCACCGTAGGGGTCGAGAGGGTCGAGAGGACCGCCAGGAGGGTTCCAAACACAGGTACAGCATGGGTCGAATAGCAACGGCTCAAAATAGTCATAGCCTACCGCTCCCCCTGACACTTGAGACAAAACTTCTTCCGATAGTTCTGCCAACTCAATAGGCAGGTCTTGTATAGAAAGTTTGTTGACAGGCTGTGCAGCTTGAGGTACCAAATTTTTCTTATCCATGAGAGTTTTTTACCTTATGGGTTTGGTAGCACGATAGCACAATTTTTTACCATCCCTTGATATCAGATTCGGGTAATTGCTTATAATATTTAATTTCAACGGCTGACCTTCGCAAACGAGTGAATCAGGCAAAATCTTATTGGTAATCAGTTAAACCTGTATAGTAGTTGTCAACAAGATTTTAGAAAATGTCTTTTGCGAAAAATTGGTCAGAGCCTCGCTTGGGAAAATCCAAATTATTTACGTTTTTGGAGGAAAAAATAAAGGCTGCCGTGCGCTCTAATCTGAATTCGTGTACTCGACCGCTCCCGAACTGCTTAAAGCGAGTACCTCGAACTCAAGTAATTGTCAACGATCGGCGACTACGAGGTCACCAATGAATACAAGTTAGTTTGCCATAGTAAGAGACTTGTAAATAAAATGAATATCTCATCGCTTTTAGGATAGGCGAGCCAGGATAAAAAAACGTTTTGATGTAGTAAAATTGGATAATTTATTTTTTGGAGTTCTCTAAAATACTATTGGCGCTGGGTTCATCTGGTCTTCGGTTAAAGGGGCAGGAAGCCACCCTAATTTTGCAGGTACGTCATACAGTCGTCCAGCCCTAAATCGTGACCAAAAGTGACGTAAACCGGGGATAATAACTTTGACGACGGGTAAACCAATATCGGGGCGGGTTTGGTTCAGCACCAGCATTTCTAGTCCCGCACGTTTAACGATTTCAACACAAGTTAAGACATCTTGCTCAATGTCATCGCTCCATTGCTGCGGGTAATCGGTGTACTGTTTGGGTGGTGTCTGCACAGAGGGCGCTAGATAAGGCTGATTGGCTAAAGTTGCCTGGGAAAACCAGTATTTTAGGGCTAAATCTGGGGCGGTGGAATAATCGTACTGGTCTACATTAGTACCAATTTGATTCACCTCGGTGACGGCTCGTGAAATCGCAATTTTAGCGTCAAAGTGCGCTCCGTATCCAGAAATGATTCGTTCTTCACCGCTGCCTATGTTGCGGGAGAGGGCAGCAAAGGCGGGAATATTTAGGTCGGTGGTTAAATCGAGTACCCATAATTCCCGTTGCTGGCTGCGATACCAATCTTGCAATTCTAATAGATAGGAATCGTTGAAGCTGGCTAAATCTACAGTCGGGCGTGACAAGCGGTTATACCACCAGAGAGCGACGCTATCACGTTCCACCAGTTCCAAAAAACCTTGCAGAATGGCATCTTCTAGGGTTCCTCCGGCGGCGTTTCCGTTGGAATCTGCAGAACAAAAGCGTTGAGTTTTAGGCAGTCGGTAGTTGTAATAACAGAAGGCGGTGGGGAGATATTTGTGGGTTTGCTCGGTTAATGACCATACGGGAGTCCAGTCAATAGATTGAGTCTCATCAAAGCGTTGTGGAATCCAATCATGAGCGACGATCGCCTTCTGATTCAATTCCTCCCGATTTTGATATTGAGTATCACTAAACAGCAAACACTCTTGTGGATGAATAGCGCGATCCCCCAACTCAACTAACTTAGAATTTATACGAGGTTCGTCACCTTGACAGATGCCAGAATAGCGTTCGATTGCCTCACAGAATCCGCTGGCTTGGGATTGGCAATCGCTTTTACCTTTACCGCTGCTTTTGTGTCGCAGGGATTTTCGCAACTTATTTAAACTGGAAGAAATACCGAAAGCATGTATAGCGCTGTAGGTGTGGACGAGGGGATTATTGGGGTCAGAAACCCGCACGAGTTCGCTAACGACTCCAGTAATCGGGCTGATTAAATGCTCGTAGCGTTTCAAGATTTGCTCTGGAGTAAAGGCGCGATGTCCACCATCTTGAGTAAACAGCTTTTTGCGGGTGGTGAGAGCAATCGCCCTGTTAACCTGTTGACTAACTAAATCGGGATTTCCACAGGCGGGACATTGGGGGCGCTGAGTCAGGGAGTGGGTTTTCAGGGTGAAGTTGGTCTGATCCAGAGTAATAATTTTCCCGGCTAATGTCTGAATTTTCGCTTCTGGAATAATCTGCTTCACCAGCCATTTAGCAACTTCGGTGGTTGTGAGTGCGATCGCGGTTTGCAATGTTGAAGGTAATGCAGCAAAAGCAGTCGGTAAACATCCACTCTCCGTCTTCCCAAGCTGTTGCAAAATCGAAGTCTCTACCTCTCGATTCCCTCGCAACCGATGGGCTAAACATTCCCAGCAGCCTGTTTCTCCCGGAGCAAAGATAGAACCAAACCACAATATCCCACCAAGTGGCTTCACGATTAGCCAGGGTTGCTGAGTTTCCAGGGCTATTTTATTGATGTGGCGTAGTTCTGGCTGAAGATAGTCATCGGTGAGAACTACCTGCAAGAAACTACTTCCAGATTGAGCTTTCCCTGCTCCCCTTACCCCCTGCTTCCTGCTTCCTGACTCCTTATGCACGGGAATTGTGATCGCTTCCAATGCTTCAATCAAGGGTTGTGCGTCTACTGTGCCAACGGTGGTAACAAAAACTTGGGTCTGGGGAAGCTGTTCGCTAACTACTTGCGGATTTACATTCAGCAGGCTCCAAAATGCAGCAGCTTCGCGGGTGAGGCTGTGATTGGCATTTGTGAGGTAGCCTTTCTCGTACAGGCGATCGAGGACATAGTGGATGTGGTCTGCTGAAACTTGTCCATTTAGCTTCTGGATAATATCTTCTAGGGTGTGTTGACCATTTAGAAGCGGCAGAATCTGGCAATAGAGGCTACCCGTCAGCACGTGGGTGGCAGATTCGCTGAGTAAATAGACGTTTTTAGGTTCAACAATTTCAACACGGAAGTGGGGTTTAATTTGAGGAATTTTTATTATCATTTATATTTTTGCAATCGTCTATTCAAAATTGATATTAAAGCCAGGCTAAGAAAAAAACGCAATTTATAAATTGGATATACTTATCACATTACAATTCGCTGCAACAATAGAGAATTTAAAGTGCAACAGCTCGAATGCCCCGAACTGTTTCTCTATAGCCTAAAACAAGCGATTGAGAACTTCTAGTTTAAGGCATATCCTGACCCTAGGCTTAAAAGTGCTATGGCTAGGCAGGACAGACAATCAAGGGTAGGGATGGGTTTAGGAAAGTTAGGTGTTCAGTGAGGAGGGGGTAGGGAATGTGCCATCATGCTACTAAACCCATAAGGTAAAAAACTCTCATGGATAAGAAAAATTTGATACCTCCAACAAAACAACCCTTTCACCACCTCACTATACAAGACCTGTCTGCTGAATTGGTTGAACTGTCAGAAAACGACCTACAGCAGCTTATTGGCGGTATCGGGATTGCCAGGCTTATATGTGGTGGGGAAATTGCCCATAGTTATCGTCTTGGTTATCCGTGGGTGCGACCAGAGGATAGACCTAGGGAGTCAATATAGCTAAATATAGAGCATATCCTGAGCCTGGGCTTAAAAGTGCTATAGCTGGGTAGGACTTTATACCTATGGGGCAGGATCTGAGAATGTTTGTCCCCATCTAATTTGGCTAGGGAAAGCTAGCGCCTCGCTCCATTCCCCGCATTTTGTTTGGTACAGGATTCGGTAGCGCGTCCCCTCTTCACACCAGCCAATTACCTTGGCCGCCACCCACTGACCCAAGTGGCTAACCCAGCCTGTGCGGTTTGCGATCGGAGATTGGATCGGAGGTTGGATCGGAGGTTCTACTTCTATATCTGGTAAGGTTCTAACTTCCCCTAAACTTGTATCACAAAAAGGGGTCGATAGAACCGCCTCAAGCGCTT
>DATNQP010000425.1:0-4249 GCA_036703965.1 Leptolyngbyaceae cyanobacterium | reverse complement strand
AATGAACTGTACGCCTTCAATGGTCTGCCTCACTACTACATGATGCATCCGATTCAGGTTTACCAAAACCAGCTAATTCGGCTGTATGTGCTTAATATGATTGAATTTGATGCTGCTGCCACTTTTCATACCCATGCCAATTTCTTTCAGGTTTATCGTACTGGGCGGACTCTGACTCCTACTGAGGAAAGCGATGTAATTACGATGGGTACAGCTGAACGGCACATTTTAGAGCTTTCCTACCCTTATCCCGGCAAATATATGTTCCATCCGCATCAGGATGTAATTGCAGAAGCAGGTTGCATGGGTCTGTTTGAGGTGATGCGCCTAGCCTAGCTGCTCTTTTTTTCAAGCCAATTGAGAAATATTATCACTGTATTCTTCTAAAATCTAGTCGCTGTTGCCAAAGTTCTTGAGAAAGTAGGCAATTAAGTCATTCAAGTTTGATTTGAATTTTGCGGAATTAACATGAAATATCTTTTTCGTTTCCTCGCTCTTGGCATTGCTGCCGCCAGTTTGATTATTCTGACCAACTGTACGATGGCTCCAAACACGACTGATACCTCAAAATCAGCGCCAACTGCCAATTCCAGTCCTACAGAGCAAATGAGTCACACTGGTAAAGCAAAAATCAACATCAATACGGCAATTCTCTCCGAGTTAGATAAATTGGAAGCCAAGTTAGGTGTTCCAGCGTTATCCAATAAAATCCAAGCCAGTCGTCCCTACGGCAGTTCGGAGGAATTGGTTGCTAAAAAGGTGATTACCCAAGAGCAGTTCGACCAAATTAAGGACATGGTGACGATTGAGGATGTAGTACTCACGGGTGAAGCCAAAGATGTTGATTACATGACAAAGCTAGGACTGATGAAAGGACATCTGTTGGTAGCCCAGGAGTTGCTGGATTTGCAGCAGGCCAAACAGGCAGTGCCTCACATTGGTCATCCTGTAGAAGAAATTTACGTCGATGTGGAAGACCAGCTCAATGAGCGCCAAGTCCCAGAATTCAAGAATACGTTGATTGGTCTGCAAGATTTGGTCAAATCCAATCCCAAAGATGCCAAAGTCGCAACAAATTTTGAGCAGTCCATGCAGGCAGTGGATAAAGCCATTCAAGTTTTGCCAGAGTCTGAGCGTCAATCGCCTAAATTTGTACTACAGGTGATAAACGGGTTGTTGGATGCGGCTAATTCAGAATATGGAGCCGCGATCGCCAATGACAAAATTGCCGCCGTCATTGAGTATCAAGACTCGCGGGGATTTATCACCTATGCTGATAGTCTCGCAAAGACGATCTCTGACCCGTTGGCAAAAGAAAATTCCGAAGCCCAAAAAGCGATCGCCGACAGCATGACTCAACTGAAAACCGCATGGCCTTCAGCCGAAGCACCTGCTAAACTTGTGCTACCGCCAGACAAAGTCTCCCAGCTCATCAAGACAATTGAGCAGAACGCTCAAAAGGTTCTTAAGTCATAAAAGAATACGATGTGAGCCGTCTGAGGGATTGATTCTCCTCAAATCATTCTTTTGGGCTGTCGCTTTGGTAATTTACTATCGTGGGGAAGCTGACAATTATAGTTGTAGCAGTCGCTATGGTTATTCATAACCGCGTGCAGACTGCACAGACTTCGCCGTAAACCAATAACGCCCATAATTATTCATTGAATTTTTGAGGAGTTAAACATGATCCGTTTCAATCGTGTGGTGATTGCCAGTCTACTGCTGCTTGTGATGGTCACAGGGTGCAACAACGACCAAGCCGATCAATCTGTTGTCTCAACACCGGTGGTAGTCAAAAAAAGGCCACCAAAGCCTAAGGCAGCGCCAAAGGCTTCAGCATCAGCTAGTCCGGGCGATGATACTACCCCAGCAACGGCAGCCAGTCCTGGAAAAGCCAAGACACCCACAACAGCTGCTAATAATACACCCGCTAAGAAGCCCAAAGCTGCTAGTCCAGCCAAAGCCAAAACCGTTGCTGCTGCTGCCGTTAACGATGGTGCCAAGCCAACTTTAGTCAAGTTGAAAGGCTACTTACCGGCGGCAGTTGAGGCATTGCAAGCCGATGATATTGCTCAAGCCAAACAATATGCCCAGAGCTTTAATGCTAACTGGAAGCAAAAGATCATTCAGTACAGTGTTAAAAACACATCCCAACCTGCCCACAAAAAGCTTGCAGCAGGTGTTGCTCAAGTGAACAATAACCTGATCAAACCAGCAACACCGGACAAAGCGAAGGCAATCGCGGCGCTTCAATCTCTCTCTCAATCTGTGGATGAGTACACGAAGAGTCCGTAAGGCCTAGTGTTCTATACTCAACGAGTTCAGCTGAAGAAACTTGGCGATCGCTTGATCGCCCTTAAGTTGCTCCTTGCGCCGTTGTGAATATTGAGGTGAACAACCCAAAAGTCATGAATACTTCTCAACAACCCATAAATTAACACAAACCCATGAAAGAACTTGATTTAAAATCAACCACTAGCCTACTTAGCTCAATCATGGAATTTGAACTCGCTGGTGTGGTGCGTTATACCCACTATTCCTTGATGGTGACGGGTCCTAACCGGATTCCCATCGTGGATTTTTTCAAAGCACAAGCCAATGAATCTTTAATTCATGCTCAACAAGTAGGAGAAATTCTGACAGGTTTAGAGGGACATCCTACGCTGCGAATTGCACCCATTGAGGAGACGTACAAACACGCAGTACGGGATATTTTAGAAGAAAGCCTCAATCATGAGAGAAAAGCGCTAGATCTCTATAAGGAATTACTAGATACGGTAGAGGATGCTAGCGTTTATCTAGAAGAATTTGCTCGGACTATGATTGGTCAAGAAGAATTGCACAACATAGAAATTAAAAAAATGTTACGCGATTTTAGCTGAAGTTTCAAAATTTTTTCATTGTCCACTTTTACGTATCTAAGCAGGCGTTCTCGAAGAATAGCCTGCACTCGCTACGCTATGACCAATAACCAATGACGAATAAATATGGAGTTTAGTGCTGCTTTACCTACTTTTGTGATTACTCTGCGCGAGGGTGTCGAAGCGGCTCTCGTTGTAGGAATTGTTCTGGCTTGCCTGAAAAAAGCTAACGCGACGCAGTTGAACCCTTGGGTTTATGCGGGTGTGGGCGTCGGTCTGGCGGCAAGTGCGCTAGTCGGTGTCTTATTCAGCTGGGGGATTCAAGGCTTGAGCGCTACTTATCCAGAGTATGCGCAAGTGATTGAGCCGTTGCTAGAGGGTGTCTTTAGCGTCATCGCGATCGCCATGCTCAGCTGGATGCTAGTCTGGATGACCCAGCAGGCACGATACCTAAAAGCCGAAGTTGAAGGCGCTGTTAGTGCTGCTATTAAACAAGATAGTGGTGCTGGTTGGGGTGTCTTCAGCCTCATTCTCATTGCCGTCCTGCGAGAAGGCTTTGAAACCGTTCTGTTTATCGTTGCCAAATTTCAACAAGGGTTGGTACCCGCATTGGGAGCGATTACTGGGATAGGCGTTGCCGCAGGTATTGGTGTTTTACTGTTCAAATGGGGCGTCAAAATCAACATTCGCCGCTTTTTCCAGGTAATGGGAGTTTTGTTGCTCCTAATTGTTGCGGGTTTAGTGGTCTCGTCCCTAGGACATTTTGATACCGCAGTTAACACCCTAGCCCAAATGAATCGTGAGTCAGAAGGGTTGTGCTTCTACTACGAACGCTTTGCGAAAAACCCCTCCTGCATTTTAGGCTCAATAGTTTGGGATACCACAAAAGTGCTGCCAGATGATCAGTTTCCTGGGCTAGTCTTCAAAGCTTTATTTGGTTATACCGATAAGCTTTATGTTGTTCAAGCCGTGGGTTATGTCCTGTTTTTGCTCACCATTGGCGGCATTTATTTCCGCAGCTTAACCGGCGACACTGTTGCTGCTGCCAAAAATGGTAACTCAGCTCAAAAACCTGTCAGTTCCCGACTCGATTAAATGAGGTGAATAGAATTGAGCGATCGCTTAACTAATAGAAGCAGTATCTATCCTTTAGCCTAAACTCTAGTAATTAACCGCATTCCCCAGAAGATTAAGTGGGGGTCAGCAATTAGCTGACGCGCTGTTTCTGGAAATTGAGCTTGGAGATAGGTCAGCAGCAAGATAGCATCACCACCCGTTAGAGCAATCTGACTGTCGGGAAATTGATGCCGCCAATCTCGAATAAAGTCTTGGATACCCGCTAATACTGTGTAGACAATGCCACTCTCAATTGCTGCCGGTGTCTGTAC
>DATNQP010000424.1:0-12552 GCA_036703965.1 Leptolyngbyaceae cyanobacterium | reverse complement strand
ATCGCGGTGGTGCAAGGTCATCCGGTAAGTCGTCGATACTCCACTTCAATACCCGACAGAGTGCTTTTACCTGTGGCAGGGTGAGCCTAGCTCCTCTATACCGTCCCGTCTCCCAGTTACTAACTGTCTGAACGGACACATCAACAGCCACGGCAACATCCCTTTGAGTCAAACCTAACTCATCTCTTCGCTTCTTTAATGGGGACTCCTGCTCTAACTCTTGCTTTTCCGTCATCTTGGCTGTTGTATTGATTCCTTATATAAGCTGCTTGACATCAAAACTATGTGCAGCTTATAGTGAGGTGACACGACAAACGAGCAGACAACTGGCAAGCCACTACACAGTACAGTTAGTAGGCTTGAGTTGCCTGACCTTACTCAGTGTCTTACATAAATTGTCACTAAACCACCAACCAGCAGGTGTCTGGTAAATTCCCGTTCGGCTTTGAACGGTAAGCGCCTGTTCTGGTCGGGTGTCATGTCTGCAAAAACCAAGCATAGCGATCGCGAACGTGCGATCGCAGAGAATCCTTATGAGCTACAAAGACAAGCTGAATCCGTGGTGCATTATCCGTCCTGTGTCCGATGTCCAGATGCGAATCGTCGGACGCTTTCGCCGTCGAGTTGACGCAGAGGGTCATCTAAGAATCCTGAAACAACTGATTCCAAATGTTCCTTTTGAAATCATGTTTGATATTGCACCAGAACCCATGAACCCGGAAGACCTAACCCCCCAACCCCCTTCCCGGCGAGGGAAGGGGGTGCTTGAATCTAACTCCCCTCTCAGTAACAAAGCTGCTCCTCTTCCCTCGCCTCGTAGGGGAGGGTTAGCGAGAGGTGGAGAGGGATTGGGGGAGAGGTCAACCGAGGAGTAAAGCCATCATGACCACTCTATTTCGCCGCCTCCAACCGCGCCAGAAATTCCGCATCACCATTAATGGCATCGCTCAATTACTGAAAATTCCCAAACACCTGATAGTGCGTATCGAATGCTGGGAATACATCATCTTTATCCATCGCGGGGATAAAGGCGGGCAATTCCTCAGCTATCGGAAATTGCAACAGTGGCAAAATGCGATCGCCTGTCAAATTCAAAACTGCTCTACCTGCCAAGAACTGCGATCGCTATGGCTTGAAATTGAACAAGACTGCAAAAAGTACAAAAAACAGTACAACAAAAAGTATCAGCCATTTTTATCCCAAATTTGGACAAAACACGCTCGAACGCTTTGGAACCAGCAAGAATCAACGGTTTTTATTGCATATAAAAGCCTGCGTAGGCAGGCTTAGTTTGTATAGCGCCAGACTTCTAGTCTGAGCGCTTTTGCAGCAGTGAACAATCTTTTAACAACTTAAGGATCGACCCAGCGATCATCTGCTTTGATTAAATTAATCAACTCCTCAACACCTTGAGACTCTGGCACCTTTTTAATTTCCTCTCGACCGCGATAGAGAGAGATAAAACCAGGCTGCTTACCCACATAGCCATAATCAGCATCTGCCATTTCCCCTGGGCCATTGACAATACAGCCCATCACGGCAATATCTAGACCTGTGAGGTGTTTAGTTGCTTCCCGGACTTTGTGCAGCACCTCTTCCAGATTAAACAAAGTGCGACCACAAGAAGGACAAGCGACATACTCCACCATCGTCTTCCGCAGTCCCAGCGCTTGCAGAATACTGTAGCAGACAGGAATCTCTTTTTCCGGTGCCTCAGTCAGGGAGACTCGAATAGTATCACCAATGCCATCAGCTAGAAGTGTGGCAATCCCTGCCGTAGACTTAATCCGTCCATACTCACCATCTCCAGCTTCGGTCACACCTAGATGCAAGGGGTAATCCATCCCCAATTCATCCATCCGCTTTGCCAGCAAGCGATAGGCAGCTAACATCACGGGGACTCGCGAAGCTTTTAGGGAAATCACTAAGTTGTGGAAGTCTAAAGATTCACAGATGCGAATAAATTCCAGCGCAGATTCCACCATCCCTTCTGGGGTGTCACCATAGCTAAAGAGCATCCGTTCGGCAAGGGAACCGTGATTGACCCCGATTCGCATAGCCTTACCCTGATCACGTAGGGAAACCACAAGGGGTTCTAGGGTTTCGCGAATCTTTTCCCCAATTTCGTCAAATTCGGCTTGGGAGTATTCGGTTCGGTCTGCTTTCGGCTTCTCAAACACATACAACCCCGGATTAATCCGCACCTTATCAACATGCTTGGCAACTTCCAAGGCAATTTTCATCCCGTTGTGATGCACATCGGCAACCAACGGCACAGGTTGATAAGTATTAATCAATTTCTGCTTGATTTCCGCTAGGGCTTTAGCATGACCAATACTGGGTACGGTGACACGGACAATCTCACAGCCAATCTCATGCAGGCGGCGAATTGCAGCAACGGAACCCTCTATATCTAAAGTGTCTTCATTAATCATTGACTGCACCACCACAGGGTAGCCACCGCCGATAGTGACGCTACCGACTTTGACGGGACGAGTCTTGCGTCGATGAATGGTAGTGTCAACCGCTGGTTGGATGGGTGCAGTTTGAGGTGTCGGAAGAGTTTGCATAAACTGTGAACTGATTTCTGTAGCGAGACTATCAGGTATTTATCTCTATTCTTCTCTCAGAGTTACACAGCTGTGGTCTTTTTGGGTTAAGGGGGAAGAAAGCCACTCTACCCCATCACCAAAAGAGATGGACGCTACCCTGTCCTGCTTTGCGATCGCACCGTGATTGATTTCTGAAAGAGCGAAACCACTATGTCTACTCAGGAAAGTCAGGAATAACCCATTGGGGTGGCTGCCTCAGCTTCTTTCTTCGCGCTTCCTCAGCAATTTCATGCATTTTATCCAACGAAGTCTCGCTTATAAACTTCGACGCATCTGTTGCATATTCTTTTTTAGGGCATTGGTCACCCAAAATGCAGCCATTGACGCAGGCTTCAGCGCAGTTCACAGTAGATTCCACAGTAACCTCTCTCTAATTATCCAGACGAACAGCCGATAGATTTTTCAGGCTTATTTGCAGAAAGGCGGTTGCATATGTTGCATACCCGAATCTTATTTTACTTGAGTGCAACACAGTGGTTTGTAGGCGCACGATAATATCGTGGCCTTACCCTCCTTACTCCACTCCTTCCTTAGTGCCAAACCTCTGACCACTGGCTGAAAAAACGAAAACGATCCGTCTATGACTTGCATCACCCAACTCAAAGTACATCATCACCAGTTCTCACTGGCTTCAATCACCCGTCCTCAAGTAGAAATAACGAATAGTGATGATACTGGCAGTTGACTCATAATTCAGCTGTGACAAGAGGAGTGTGTGATGCTTGAAAAACTACTGCTAGCCATAATGGTTACGTTCTCTGCCTACCTATCTGTAGAAACTAGTTGGTTAGACCCACCTCCAAGACCTTCGGTAGTGCAACAACTAACAATTCCAGAACCAAGCGAAAGTCTGTTGCTGTAAAAAGAAGTTATGACGATTAGCACAGACTTATGGGAGTCTAATCAAGACCTAGCACAAGCCTGTCTTGAACACCCTTTTGTACAAGGCATTGCTACCGGCACCCTTGACCGCGTTAAATTTGCTTACTACGTTGGTCAAGACGCCTTTTTCCTAGAAGCTTTCGCTCGTGCTTACAGTCTGGCAGCAGCTAAGGCTCCTGACTGGGAAGGATTTAATACATTTCACTCTCTTGCTGGGGGAGTTCTCCAAGAACTGAGGCTCCACGAGGGTTATGCAAGCGAATGGGGAGTAGACTTGCGTCATGTTGAACCAGCGGCGGCTACGCGCCGTTACACTGATTTCTTAATGGCGACAGCCTGGGGAAGTGATGCTAGTTTAATCACTGTAGCGATGACACCCTGCTTGCGTCTGTATGCTTTCTTAGGTCAACAACTGGCTCATCGTGGGATTCCGAACCACCAATATGCTGATTGGATTCGCACGTACAGCGGTCAAGAGTTTGAGACACTGGCTCAAAAACTAGAGAGTTTGACTGACCAGTACACCAACATCACGGCATCCGTAAAATCAATCTATCGCTATGCCATGTTGTGTGAGCAAGAGTTTTTTCAAGCTGCGTGGGAGGGAGGGATTAGGGATTAGGGATTAGGGATTAGGAACCCAAATCCTTGCCCAGTCACCTCTTCCCCAGTCCCTAGTCCCCTTTCACGACATGCTGTGTTTAATTACGCCAAGCTACTTATTGACTTGGAGGAATTCTCTCAATTGCAATCACTGCCTCGATTACTGACTTGACAATCGGTGCGGCGACTGTCGAACCAAAAGCATTACCCTTTGGTTCATCGACTACTGCTACCACCACGTAGCGAGGAGACTCAACTGGAAAAATGCCCACAAAGCTAGTTATTTTGGCATTGGTGAAATAGCCGCCTGTAGGACTGGCTTTCTGAGCAGTACCCGTTTTACCAGCAACCCGATACCCTGGAATTTGTGCGTTTTTCCCAGTACCCTCAGTGACAACACTCTCCATCATTTTGAGAACTGTTTGGGTAGTTGCTGGTGAGAAGATAGGTCGGGGCGGACTGAGGCGCGGCTGCCAGTACACCTGTCCCTTGGAATTAAACAGCCCTTGAACAACATGAGGAGTTACCAGCTTGCCTCCATTTGCCAGAGTGGCATGCATCTGAGCTAGTTGGAGGGGCGTTATCGAAAAGCCCTGACCAAAAGCTGTGGTTGCTGGTTCAACTGGCGTTGTCGTAAACTTCTGCTGACTTTTGATCTGCCCTGGTGCCTCAAAGGGTAAGTCAATCGTCACCTTCTGCCCCAACCCTAGCCTTTCTAGCCAGCTGTAGTAAACCTCTGGCTTCATTTGTTGGATGATCCGAACCATGCCAATATTGCTGGAATGTTCCAGAATCTGGCTCACACTCAGGAGACCGCGAGCGCCTCTGGATTCAAAGTCATAGTTGGCAATTGACCACTTACCGATTTGAATCTGACCTGTGTCGTTGAACTGGCTGTCGGGTTGAATTGCACCCGCTTCCAGAGCGATCGCCACGTTCAGTGGCTTGAACGTAGAACCGGGTTCGTACAAGTCTGCTAGCGCCCAGTTTTTAAATAGGCCCACATCGAAGTTGAAGTACTGATTAGGGTTGTAGGTTGGTTCTGAAGCCAGCGCTAACAGGGAACCATCCCGCGCATCCATGACAATGACGGTGCCACGCTTAGCACTAAACTCTTGGATTTGTTGCTTTAGGGCAAAACGAGCCGCTCTTTGGAGGCGGCTGTCAAGGGTCAGTTGCAACCGTAGGTCATCAAAGTGCAGAAAGCCTTCTGGGACATGGTCAGGCATTAGCGCCCCATTTCCAGCACGGCTGAGTCGAATCGTGCGAACAGCGCGTTCTAGTAAATTCTGCTGAGAGTATTCCAGCCCTGCCTGACCCCGATGATCGACATCAACATAGCCCACGACATCGGATGCCAAATCTTGCTGGGGATAAAGCCGAGAGTACTGTTGAATCAGCTCTAGACCATCTGCCTGTAATCTGGCAATCTGGTCAGCTACTTCTTCCGTTAGAGTATAACTCACCCGAATTCCACTGTTTTTTTTATTGAACAGCTTCTCCAAGTCCGTTGACTTCTTACTAAGAATCGGACCAAGCATTGCTGCCATATCCTGCTTGGTGCGCTTGAACAGTTTCGGGTGGGCATACAGCGTATAGACGGGTCGGTCAACCGCTAAAACATTACCGTTTCGGTCAACAATCGGACGTCGAGGCACGAAGGGACGCAGATATACCATCTGCTGCTGCCGTGCTTTTTCCTCCAGCACTCGTGCCTGTGACACTTGCAGCCGATATAGATTTACCAATAGCCCGATGCCACTTGCCATCATCACTCCCCAAACAAGCAGCAGTCTAAAACGAGGCGTCCGATTTTCGCTTGCCGATTTTGGATTTTGGATTGGGGGGTGCTGGTTAGGATTCAGAGATGTTGAATCATAATTCATCATTCATCACTTATAACTCCAAAAGCTTAGTATCCCAATGGAGTCCTTGCCGCAGATTGTGAGTCAGCCGTCTTAGTGGGTGCAGTATTGGATGAGCGCTGGGGTGCTGGTGGCAGAAATATTGTGTTGGCTGGGGTTGGAGTAACCAAACCCGTAGCTGTGCTTTCAGCTTGTTGAGCTAGCTGGTCTTTGATCGCGGCATTTGCCGTGGTCATCTGACGCTCTTGGCGTTGCAGAGTTTCTAGTTTACGGTACTCTCGCGTCCACTGCTGCTGGGTATAAACTGTCCAGGAATAAATGGTAAGGGTAGCAGCAATGAGTAAGAACGTGATTAGGTCGGAGCTGCGCTGTAAGAACAGGAGCGACGAGAGCCAAATAGGTTCTGAGCGTGGCGATAGCGGGAGCGTTGCTGTACGCTCTGAGCGTCCGGCAGTAGAGAGTCTCTGTCCTTTGCGCATGCTACTCTGAGCTACGCTAACGGGCAATGTTCCTGAGTTTCCCGTTAGCGTAGCAGCACCTTTATCCAATCGGGATGTGGTAGGGTCCCAAGGGTTAGGTTTACGCAAACGAGCGTCCGTATTCAGCCTTTCTATCTTTTGCCCAGCAGTTCTAGACGGCATACTAGTCACAGTTGGTGAGAACGCTACCCTCGATCGCATTTCCCTTGAGTTAGCAGCTGGTCTTCTAGACAGATGTTGTTGGGGTAGAACTGAGCGAGGGACTGCATTCATAAACCTTTCACCGATAGCAATTAGTACCTAGCTAAGAGCTATCCGCTATTAGCTAAAAACTCGATAATCGAACTCATACTAACATCAGCTGTTGCTCGTGGCAGCTACCAGCCGGGATTGGGTACTGGAGATTTTGCTGGAGACACAGCGCTCATCGGTTGCTGCGGGGACGAATTAGAGGTCAACGGTTTGGGATGCCGAAGCGGAATTTCGATGAGGAACTGGGTACCTTGACCCGGTTGGGATATAACCTCTAGTTGACCATTGTGTTGGTTGACAATGGTTTGATAGCTTATTGTTAGACCCAAACCTCTGCCTTGACCCACCTCTTTGGTCGTGAAAAAAGGCTCAAAAATTTTGGGTTGAATGTCTGGCTGAATTCCCGGGCCATTGTCGGCGATCGCAATTCGCACTCGACCCTCATCTGCCATTTCGCTGCTGGGTAGCCACTCTGTTCGCAGCGTGAGAGTTTTGTTCGGGTCAGACCAGCGGTTGAGAGCTTCAATCGCATTGGTTATGATGCTCAGGAAGGCTTGATTAATGGGCTTTGGGTAACACTGTACGTGGGGCAGATTGTCGTAGTGCCGCTCTACCTTGATGCCCGTCATCTGGTTGTGCAGAATCAACAGTGTACTTTCCAATGCCGCATTGAGATCGATCCATTTTAGGGTAGCCGCATTGTTGCCAGAGAATTTCTGTAATAACTGAACAATTTCATGAATCCGCTCTGCTCCCAATTGCATTGACTTGAGAATCTTGGGTAAATCTCTAAGTAAGAAATCTATCTCTGTTTCCTCAGTGAGTTTTTGGAGTTGAGCCGGTGGGTCGGTATAGTGAGCTTGGTAGCCTTCCACTAAACGAATTAGGGCACTCACATAATTGTCAACGTAAGGAATATTGCCGTAGATAAAGTTAATAGGATTATTAATTTCGTGAGCAACACCCGCAACCATCCGGCCTAAGCTCGACATTTTTTCACTCTGAATCAGCTGGACTTGCGTAAGCCGCAGTTGTTCGAGCATTTCTGACATTTCCTGAGCTTGCATCTCGCTTTTTTGCGCTTGCTGCTGAGTACGGGCATACAGATGAGCCTGTTGCAGAGAAATGGCTAGCTGATCGGCTACAGCTTGGGCGAGTTTTTGGTCGTTTTTTGACCAGTACCGGACGTGGGAACACTGATTGAGATAAAGCAGGGCATGGAGTCTGCCGTTAGCTTGAACGGGTATCACAAGAGACGATTTGATCTGCGCCTTTTGATACTCAATGTTTGCTTTACCTATTCGTTCATCTTGCTCAATATCTGGGATCGTCACCAGTTGTCGATGCTGGATTACCCACTGAGTTATCGGCCCGTGGATGTCAAAGTTGTCAACTGTAGGGAGAAAAGGCTCACGGCAAACTTCATAGAGGTGCTTGCATCGAAAGGCAGTACCGGAAGAGACAGGAGGGACTGGGGATTGGGGAGTTTGTGATTCTTCTTGACTTTCTTCTTGCGATATTTCGCTAGCTTCTTCGACCTGATGGACGAGACACCGATCTGCCTGCATCGCTTCCAAGAGCTGAGCGATCGCTTCTGTTAATATCGTCTCAGGGTCAAAACTCTGACGAGTCTGACTCGTAATTTGGTTAATCAATTGCTCACAGATGGCTTGTTTCTGGGTCTGTTCATAGAGTCGGGCTTGACGAATCGCAATCTCTAGGGGTTCAGCAATGACCTCAAGGAACTCTATTTCAGCAACAGACCAAGTACGGGGTTGCTCACAAAGACAGGCTATAAAACCAATCGAACTTTCTTTATCGCTGACGGGAATCATTAAGCTAGCGCTATATCCGAATATTTTGTGATTCGCATCAGGGTCATCGCATTGCTTCCTGCGCTGAGGTAGTGAATTCCGTAACCAGGGAAGCTGTTTAGTCCTCAAACCCCAGCCTAGTGGCTTATCCGTTACCATACCGCTATTCGTTATTAGGTCACCCGCCGCGATCGCTTGGGCAATGGCTCCAAAGCTCTCTAAGGGATGGTATCCCAGATCAGACTCCTTCCGAGAGTCGTTGTGGTGTTCGCAGACTACCTGAACCCGCTGCGTATCCTTGAAGTACCATAAGAACTTACAACCATCTAGCTCCAAGAGGGCAGCTACTTCGTCCACTGCTGTTTGGAGTACCACTTGCAATTCCAGCGAATTGCGGATACGATCAACAATTTTTCGTATGAGTGCTGCTTGTCGTCGGGGATATTTAAGGCAGTCTTGGAGCAACTGAAAAGTCCTATTGATATTAGGGAACACAATGCCTCCCTTAAGGATAATTCGCTCCCACGATACTTCTAAGTTTGAAGCCGTGAGAGGGAATCCGAATCTAGAATCATCCTACTAAAAGCACTTCTCAACCGGCATGCGTCAGTATAGCTTATAGCCTTTCTTCGTCAAGAATTGTATGCACAATTACGGAAGATTTTGCCCAATGGGGGATTACCTACCCATAAGGTAGCTTTACCAGCCGTTGAGCACTGCATAACCTTTTAAAAAGTCGATATCCCTAAAGGAGTAGTCTAAAAAACAATTCGTCATGCTAAAACTGTAGAATTGTAATGGGCTAGCGTAACATCTCTTTAAACGCAGTCCGTGAAAAAAGAGGAGTGTATGAACAAAAAATTAATGGGTTTAGCTGTCATGTTTGTGCTAGCGGCTACTCTGGGAGCCTGTCAAGGTGGAGATAGTGGGGGCGGCGAATCCCCTGCTGGCGGAAGTTCACCAGCTGAGTCTCCGGCTGCATCGCCAAGCTAGTTAGAAGCGCGATCGCACTAAGCCTAACGCCTCGCGTTCGCGCTGATCGAAAGTCAGAAAAATCGAATTTTAAACCTTGCGACCTCCAAACAATCTGTCTGGCGTCGCAACTTGCCTTGAAAAATCGTCCGGCTGCATCCTACGACTAAATCCGCCAGGGTTATTCGTAGGTATGTAGCTGATTAGCTATCTTGAAGGATTACGGCTTCTCCTTTTCTCCCATCTCCTCAGCTCCTGGCACAAAAGTTGCTCCAGCTGATGGCTTCTTAGGGGCTGGCGGCGAAAGCTTTAATAACTGTTTTTGTATATCCGCCTGCATAGGGAAAGCTACCTGCTCCCCATTGGGTTGAGATTGTTGATTGGTTAGAGGTCTAGCGATATTACTGGACGCTGCTGTATTAATCGCAGCACTGACGGGTTCTATAGTCTGAGCCATATGAACTTGCTGTTGCAGCTGTTCGGTTGAAGATACTAGATTTCCCAATCCATTCACTAACTGCTTAATATTGTTGCGGAAGGCTGGATCGCCAGTTATTTCATCGAGATCAGCAGTGATCTTTTGGGCATTTTCAAAAGTTGCCCGTGCTGAGTCTAGGGTTTGTTGCAACACTAGTACATTAGCTGGACTATTAAGGGCAGTAGAGATATCCCGCAGGTTGGTAGATGCCGTTGCAGCATTGGTTGAGAGAGTTTCTAAATTTCCTAACAGGGTTGTAACATTAACCTGACCAGCCGTAGTGTTGAGCCGACCAACGGTGGAATTAACTTGCTCCAAGGTGGGCGACAAGCCGCCCAAAAGCAGGCGTAGCTGATCGCTGGTTTGACTAACGCTATTGAGAGTTCTGACGAGAGTTCCCCGATTCGATACCACCAGATCATTAGCGGAGGCAGCAAGCTGATTGAGTTGGGCAGCCGTCAGGCTATACTGATCGGCAGTGTTAGCAATGCGACTTGCGGCAAAACCTAATTGATTGGTAGTCTGATTGGCTGCTGTTGTAACGGAATTAGCAGCCGTTGAGAAGCCTCCCACCTCTCGCCGCACTGAGCGAGACAAAAGAGACAACTCGCTGGTGAGTCGTGCTACCCCAGCTGAGGCAACAGAGGCATTTTTGGTCAGCGTATTGATATTGTTGAAAAACACTGGATCGCTGTACGCAGCAGAAAAGCGAATGGTGTTGCGCAGCAGTTCATCAAAACTGACACCAATCTGACCCCTGAGACGAGCCTTGTTACAAATAACTAAATCGGAATTGCACTCAGAACTTAGGGGATTGATCGACAAGGCGTTCGTCGGCAAAGATGTTAAGGGTGTTATATCAATTGAAGTTTCGCCAATTAAACCCGATTGATTCGCTTCAATTCTGGCATCGCGAGGAATTAACAAGCCAGCCGAGGAAATTTCAATTGTGGCATTGACGCCATTAGTCTCGGCTTGAACTTCCGTAATTTTCCCGACGGCGACGCCGCGATAGCGTACTGTAGCACCCTGTGTCATGCCAGCAACGTTAGGAAAGCTCACAATGAACTTGTAGGTACGGTTGCTTAAATTGAGACCTCGTATCCACACGACCAACCCTACAAATACAGATAGTCCCAGCAGAATTAATAATCCAACGGAGCCTTCTCGAATCGTTCGCGATCGCATGTTCTCTCCTCTCTTAGTTATTAGCTGTTAACTGTTCAGCGTGATATGCATTTAACTGCATATTTACATTTAGTTTTTTTTGTCGTTAGTTCTTAGTTATTAGTCCTTGCCGATGACCAATGACAAATGACAGCTAATTGCCTCTTCAAGGGAGCGCTCTCCAGTCATCCTAACCGACCACCTGAATCGGTCCGGTGGTACTGGCACTAAAGAATTGTCGAACTAGAGGATTATCCGTCGTCTCAATCTCTCTAACGTTGCCTTGCCACTGTACCTTGCCGTTATATAGAAAAACAACCCGGTCAGCTGTGCGGCGAATCGTGCTTTCCTGGTGTGTCACCATCACATAAGTACCGCAAGCGCCGTTTGCATACTGTAAGTGACGGACTAAATCCTCAATTACCGTCGAGGCAATCGGGTCAAGCCCAGCTGTTGGCTCATCGTACAGTAAAACTTCTGGGTTGTCCTTAGGATTATCTGGGTTGGACATGATCGCACGAGCAAAACTGACGCGCTTGCGCATCCCTCCAGACAATTCAGCCGGATAGCGATCGCCAATTCCAGACAAGCCCACCATCTCTAGGCTTTGATCCACCAGTTCCCGAATCTGTTTGGGCGACAGTTTAGAATGCTGGTAAAGTAAAAAACCGACATTTTCTTGTACACTCAACGAGTCAAACAAAGCCGCCTGCTGGAAAACCATCCCAATGCCAATTGGGTCTTGGGCATCCTCTATTAAACCCAAACGCTTTTGCCCCTGCACATAAATTTCACCTGCATCAGGTGGAAGTAGGCCAGCAATAATTCGCAGAATTGTTGATTTACCTGTGCCAGACGGTCCAATAATCGCCAGCGCCTCGCCGCGATAAATTGTTAAATCAACCTGATCCAGGATGACGTTACCACCAAAAGACTTGCAAACTCCTTTCAGTTCAATCAGCGGCTCTGTCATAAAGGTTGGTAGGGCAGCAATTTGAGCTTGCCTCAAATCAGTTTATCACTTGTCTAGCAGCGAGGACTGGGGACTGGGGACTAGTCACTGATTTACTTATTGGCTGGTAAAATGCACTCGTAAACATGAGCCTAGATTGCAATGTCCTCTGAAACAAGCCCAGGTACTCCAACAACTACAGGCGCGGATGCTGTTGATGAAGCGATCGCTTCTGGAGTTGACTTTGATGGTTCCCCGATTCCGACTGCCAAATTAGAACTCTATCGTCAGGTGATGGGTTTGGAAGCAGGGCGGCAGCGCAGCGGCGTCTCGAATACAATGCGATCGCGTATTGTGCGGATTGGCGCAAAGCACATTCCCCAAGAAGAACTGAACCAAATGCTTATAGATGCTGACTTTGCGCCACTTAAAGATAAAGAAATTGCCTTCTACTATAGCGGTAAGTAGCACAGAAG
>DATNQP010000423.1:0-2783 GCA_036703965.1 Leptolyngbyaceae cyanobacterium | reverse complement strand
AACTGACCGAGAAAACCTAGCAGGATTGCTGGCTTCAGCAATGATGACTGGCTATTTCTTGCGTCAGATGGAACAACGCATGGAATTGGAGGAAACATTGATCGACTCAGTGCCTTTGCGTCGAAGTGATTCCTCCAAGCCAAAACCGTGTCCTGGTGAAAAGCCTAATGATTCTTCCAAGCGAACTGAACAGTAAAAGCCGTGCTTTCTAATATCCTCACCCTCCCCCGTCCAACTTAGCCTGGTTGCGGGGGAGTCTTGCTGCTGCTTGGGTTAGGTCGGTTTTGCCTTGCCGTTACCCCTACACTTTTTTGTAGAAAGTCGCTTTGCCAAATTAGACTTGTTGTTCTTGACGGTAGAATTGAATTTACTTAGCCACCCGCTGCAAAAGTGAGCATAATTATTACCGAAAGCAAAAGACCCGGACTCAATAGCAGTAATAGCAGTAACACTTCATTTGGGGTCATAACCCTACACCTCCTAATGCCTTATTTCTTAAGCTAACGCCTTACACCCGCAACTCACGTAAAATGAACAATTTATTTCAAATTGCTACCTGGTCTATCCTGATTTACGCTTTAGTCGTCTTGCTGGGCGGTGTGATGGGCTACCTCAAAGCAAAAAGCCAAGTTTCACTGCTTGCCGGTGTAGGAAGTGGAGTAGCGTTGCTTGTTGCCTGGTTCGTTTGTCGTCAGATACCACTAGCAGGGCTGGGAATAGCGACGCTAATTGGATTGATTCTCTTTGTCGTCTTTGTCATGCGCTTTTCTCGTACTCGTGCCTTCATGCCTGCTGGGTTGATGATGGTCTTTTCTCTGGTCGCTACGGTTGTATTTTTACTCGGTTTGCTTACAACCACTGGCTTGTTAGCCTAGACAATCAGTTTTCAGCCGTAGAGACGTTTGCTGCTGCACACCATGCTAGGCTAACGCCGAGCTGCGCTAACGCAAACCGGCGGAACGTCTCTACAGGGTTTTGGCAATAGGATTAAAGGGGGGTATATAATCGGGATTTTGTATCACCTCTTGTTTGGGTGATGTATAGGCTATTAAAAGCAAATTGGTATTATTTTTAGATATATACGAATAAATCAATAAATATAAATAATTAAACTATATAAGTAATTGACCTATTCCACTACTTTAATCCATCCCCTATTCAAGTCTTGATAAACCTGTTCAACCAGGTTTTGTTCTTCTTGAGAGAGTGATTTTCTAGACAGCAGAGCTGACATAAATAGGTGTTGGTCTACGCGAGTAATTTGGCGAAGATTAATAATGCGATTAGCAACCTGCTGAACTGGAAATTTTGGGAAGTAAACTTGAGCGTGTCTCATATTCCTTTTCGCCAATCTCTATAATTCTAGTATCAGTGAGATTGCAATAATACTCAGTGATCGAGAATGTTAGCGGCTGGTGATGAATAGAAGAAGATAAGAGTGACCAGGTTGCTATCTAAATGTGATGTAAGTCACCACCGCAAGACATCTTAAAAGTTTCTAATAGGATAGTTATGTATCGCTTTATACTTTCCAATGTTGGGATGCTTGTAACTGATTCAACCATAGCAGTTCACTATCTCCGAGTTCTAGGGTGATTGTTGGCACGGATGGTTCAACCTCCAGAGCGGCAATGATTTGGCTACCCAATGCTCGTGCTAGGAGTGGCGGCACAGCATTGCCTACCTGTCGAAATCCGTGCCACTTGGTCATATGAAAGCGGAACCAGTCAGGAAACGAGTGCAGTCGAGCCGCCTCACGCACGGAGATAACCCGTGGATACTCTGGATGAATAGGACGGGGAGACGTATAACTGCCGCGCTCAGAACCCGTACCAGCTCTCAGGGTATAGCAAGGTTTTTCCCAGTCCAGGCGTCGTAAGCGACTGATTGGTTCTAACTGCCCCATTGCTGTCTTCTGAAAACGCTCAATTGATGTTTCACTGTGCAAGGTTTGCATGGAACTAGTCAGCATCTGGGGTTTCCACCAACGGGAATAGGCAAAATTAGTGGAGTCGGAAGTTAAACTCCGAAGCCTTTTGACATAGAGCGTCCCACAAGCCTGCATTTGGTATAGCTGTGTAGGTGTAAGTTGAATACAGTCCGTCTTGTGGAGTTCAGTAAAATCATCTAGGTTGGGTAAGTCTGCGATCGCTTCCCGGACTGTTAGGTATTCGGACTGGGAGCTTAATTCTGGGTCAGGATAAGCTAGCGCCGCTGCCCCAACCTGAGCGCCCAGTAAAAATACTCGTTGCCGCTTTTGGGGTACTCCAAAATTTGCCGCATTCAACACCTGCACTGGTTCAGTTATTTCGTATCCCGCCCCTTTAAAGCGACTTATTAGCTCCTTGAGGACAGAACAGTGCTTCTTAGAGAATAAGCCAGGTACATTCTCCATCACAAAGTAACGGGGCTGGAGTTCTTTCACTAAGCGGCAGAACTCAAACACAAGGTTGTTACGTGCGTCATTAGGGTCACCTTTGCCTATCATCGAGAACCCCTGACAAGGCGGTCCACCAAATACCAGGTCAATCGACGAACCCCAGTGGCTTTGTTGCCTGTTCTTAGATGCCCACTCACCCACAGCATCCTTAATTTCCTGACCAGACAGTGTGGCGATGTCTGTACACAAAACTTTCGTGTGAGGGAAGTTGAAGGCATACACAGCGGCATGAACTGGGTCTTGTTCGACGGCGACGGCAACATCAAACCCCGCCTGCTCAATCCCTAAGGAAAATCCACCAGCACCGGCAAATAAATCAACTGCCACTGGTCGGCGTGAGTAA
>DATNQP010000422.1:0-13668 GCA_036703965.1 Leptolyngbyaceae cyanobacterium | reverse complement strand
AGATTGACCTTACTCAAGTTAGCCTCACTCAAATCTGCCCCACCCAAAAATGCCCGACTGAGGTAGGCTTCACTCAGGTTAGCCTTACTCAGGTCAGCCTCACTCAGAACTACCCAAGGCAGATAGACCCCACTCAGGTTGACTCCCTTGAAATTCCGTTCTCCAGCCGCGTAACACTTTAGTAGTTCTGCTGCAAGCATACTGCTGTATTGAAGTAACGCTTCCTTGACATTTTGGCTGGAATGTGCATTAAGGAGAGAATAGGCAGCTTGGTGGATGTGCCATTCAGCATCCTCTAAAGCTTGAATCACCAAGTCTAAGCCTGCTTGCCCATAATTTAATGCATCTTTTAAGGCAGCAATTCTTTGCTCAATATTGTTTGGCTGGACGGGCGACTCACCCATCCTTAAGCGCCACTTAACGCCTTCAATCCCTCCTAAAACAACGCCACTATAAGTTGGGGCATTACCACCGAGAACAGCGTCATCTTTGTTGGGCTGATTGAGATGCATCTCCTTTTTCCTCTTGCACTATGCATCTAAAGTGTAAAACACAAGTTTTAATGTATTCGCGTTAATCCTGTGGGCAGAAAACCCATAGGAAACTTAGTTTTTGAATCGTAGACAGCCTCCTTTAGCCTTGCCCTTTTCAGGTTGGCTCGACTTAGGTTTGCTCCAGGGAGGAATGCGTTCGTTAGGTCTGCTTCATTCAGATCAGCACCTCTCAAGTCTGCTCCATTTAACTTGACCTGACTTAGATTTGCTGCTTTCAAATTTGTATTACTCAGGTTGATATTACTCAGATTTGCCTCTCTCAAGTCTGACCAACCCAGATCCACCTCGCTCAGGCTTACCTCACTCAAGTTTGAGCATCTCAGGTCTGTCCGTCTTAGGTTAACCTGACTGAGTTTTGCCTGACTTAGGTTTGCCTCACACAAATTAACCCCGCTCAGGTCTGCTCTACTGATAATTACCTGTCTCAGGTCCGCCCTACTCATGATTGCTTCTCTCAGGTTTACCCCACTTAGGTCTGCCCCAACTAAACAGCACCTACTCAGGTCTGCGCCAATCAGGTTTGCCCCTCTCAAGTTCGCCTCTCTCAGGTAGATTCCATTCATAGAAGCTCCAACGAGGATAGCTCTGAGCAGGACAGCTCCATTCAAGTTTGCCCACTTAGGTCTGCCTCTCTCAGGTTGGTTTCCATCAGCAGAGTTCCAATCAGTTCGGCTCCCCTGAGTACTGACTCACTCAAGTCTGCCCAACTCAGGTTGGCTCCACTCAGGTTGGTTGGGTACCCCAATACAGATGAACTTAGGTTTGCGCCACTCAGGTCGGCTTCACTAAAGTTCGTCCCACTCAGGTCAGCTCTGCTTAGGTCAGCTTCACTCAAGTCTATTTTCTTAAAATTCCGCTCTCCTGCTGCATAACGCCTCAGCAGTTCCTGCCCATAAACCTTAATGTATTCTCGTAAGGCTTGCTCTGCTTTCTCCTGTGTCTGCTGTCGCAGTAGGTAATAAGCTGATTGCTGTAGCAGTGGTGATTCATCTTCCAAGATGTGAATCACCAAGTCTAAGCCTGCTTGCCCATACTTTAACGACTCTTTAAGAGCTGCAACTCGCTGTGCTAGGGATGTACTTGACAAACGCTGCTTAACCCCTTCTAGTCCCCCCAAAATAGCGCTACTCATAGGTGGTGTGGCTTGAACCCCCAAAATTGCATCATACTCTTTTGGCTGATGGGGATTCTCTGTCATCGCACTTCAAATTCCTTTGCGGCTAAGTGAGGATTCTGGAGTTTTGCCTTAGCGATCGCGTTTGCATAGTTTGCGTGTAGCAGGACGAATCTTGAAACGAAGGTTGATGTTAGTTTAACGACAAAAAGAGCGATCGCCTATATCGGAATTTCAATAAGAGCGCTCTTTCATCACTCTCGGATAAATTGTCCAGTGGACAGACTCGACTCATCCACTGGACAGTATGACCGACATCAATTGGTAATCAGGCAGCATGGCGAGTGGTCAAGTCTACTCGGACAACACTCGGAAAACTTCTATTCAGAAGCTGTTGTTTCTTGAGGAGTTTCGGTAACTGAATCCTCCTCTGTTGGCTCTGACATCTCTTGAATCACTGGCGGCTTGGGACGAGTCGGCTTTTTTCCCCTCACTAAGGCTGGATTCACCCTACTATTTCGTGAATCCTCTTGATTATCTTTGCCTCTTCCCTTTGTCCGGTCTTTTCTCTGGAAAGCCTTGGAGGTTGTTGAGTCAACACGCTCTTCAATAGGGCTTTCCTTTCCTTTGACCTCTTCCCCCACATCCTGACGCGAGGACTTTTTTATAGGACGTTCTACCATAACTTGAATACTCTTGTCGCCTTGTATCAGAGGTTTACTCATGTCTTTATGCTAGCGCCAATCGAGCCTTGGCTTGGCTCGTGTCGCTTCCCTCAGCTCTGTTACTTTTAATCACCAGACATATTTTTGCCGATAGCACCCGGCGCTAGTAATACCCAGCCAGTCAGTAACGATCGCCCTTTTCTCTTCCAGGGTAAGTTGCCACCGCTTCCCCTGGCTAAACTAGATATACGCCTTAAAGACTACTGCTGTCGCTATCTTGGCTGCCATGTCGTTTGCTCAAGACATTGAAACCCCGCAAGACTTCTGGGAAGATGTTGTCTTTCCCCCCAGTGACTTACTCAGTGACGAACCTCCCTTGGAAACTGAACTGCACCTGCGGCAAATCATGCTGCTCATTCAATGCCTGGAATGGGTATGGCGATCACGCCAGGACTTCTATGCTTGCGGCAATCTCTCAATCTACTACAGCCCCCGTCAACGCAAGTCTGAGAAATTTCGTGGTCCTGACTTTTTTGTGGTACTGGGGACAGAGCGCAAACCCCGGACAAGCTGGGTTGTTTGGGAGGAAGAGGGTAAGTATCCCAATGTAATTGTAGAGATTCTTTCCCAAGCGACAGCAGAGACTGACCGAGGCTTGAAGAAGCAAATCTACCAGGATACTTTCCGCACCCCAGATTATTTCTGGTTTGACCCTCAAACCTTTGAATTTAAAGGGTTTCAGTTGGTCGGGGGTCAATATCAGGAACTTCAATCCAATCCTCAAGGTTGGTTGTGGAGCCAGCAGTTAGAGCTATATTTGGGCATCTATGAGTCAAAGTTGCCTTTATTTACGGCTGAAGGGCAGCTGATACCGACACCTGAGGAGGCGGTTCAACAAGCAGAGCAACACGTTCAACAAGCGGCGCAACAGATTGCAGAAATGGAGGCAACGATCGCTCGCTATCGGGAACGCTTTGGGGAATTAAAGGAGAAAGAGCATGAACAGTTTTGAAGAAGATGGAGTTTGGTTTCTTCCAGATGCTCAGGATCGAGAAAGATTTGGGCGACTTACATTTTCTCCTGACAAGCCACCAAAATTATATTTAATGGGACAGTTACAAGAGATTGAGCTTGAGGATAAACTTCCCACTAGCCTGGAGTTTCCTATCATACATGGATATCTGGTGAGTGGCGAAAAAGTCACGCTCTGTGAATGTAATCAACCTATAGGTTTCAAAACGGGAATACCAACGAGTGAAATTTATGTAAATTACATTTTGCGCGGTCATCACTTCAAATCATTGGATGATGTGGCTTTTAAGGGTATTTCAGTAAGATATGAGCATTTAGAAAATTGGTTGGGTTTATCTAATTTTGAGATTCAATACACGTTAAATCAAGAAAATACACAAGTTAAGGAGCTAAATGTTAAACAAAAAACATTAGACCCGCTTGAAATTGGTAAATTATTAGGATTTTCAATTTTTATTTACGATCAACCGTTTAACTGGCAAACTCTTCACATCGTTGCGTTGTTTGGACAGCGATTCAATGAAGTTAATCTCAAAGAGAATAAATCAATAGTCATTCGCTCTGATGTTGAAAGAAGTTTGAAGGATTTTGTAGAGGCAATATATCTTCTTCAGGATCTACTGACTTTTGCATCTGGTCAACTAACTTATCCTTATGAGATAAGGTCAGGTATTGTAACTCTTGAAAAGGAACTGAAGATTGCTGATAGCCTAGCGATGGCTATGATGGCAGGATTCATCAAGGCTAAGAAGGTAACAAAGAGTGACTTGGGCTTTGAAATTCATCAATTTGGTGAGGATATTAAAGCCATTGAAGAAGAGATAGAAAAAATTACTCAAATAAGTATTTACTTTCAAGTATCAGAAACCAAGATGGAAGAAAATGAATTTGATATAAGAAAAGTAATATTTTGTTTCGATGATATAAAAGATCAATCAAAACAGATTATCGAAACCTGGGAGTTAAACGCGAGAAAAGTAAGATCTATTATTGATCTATATCTGCGACTAACATACATACCGAGACGCCATATTAATGATTTGTTCTTGAGTGTGGCTCAGGCAATTGAGGGATTCCATAGGCTGGCTCATGAGGGAGTGTATATCGATAAAGAGATTTATAAGAATGTAGTAGGACCAACTTTGGTTAATGCTATTCCATCAGAACCGAGTGAATATCATCTAAACCCTGAATCTAAAGAATCTCAAGAAAAAATTGATGAATTTATAAAAGCCCTAGGAAACAAAATTCAATATCTAAACGAATATTCTTTAAAAGAGAGATTAGAAGATTTGATAAGGGAATATGAGCAGTGCCTGCCAAAAAAATTCTTTCAATCTGAAGAGGAGAAGACCACATTCGGCAAGCAAGTAAGAGAGACAAGAGGTAAGTTGACCCACCCCTCATCTGATTCTAAAAGTAAAAAATATGTTGTTTCAGGCAATGAGCTTATAGCTTTGAGCATGAAACTTAAAACATTGCTGGAGATATGCTTAGTTAAGCAATTGGGATTTCATGATTCAGATGTCAAACGAATTTTTTCTAGGGGGTTCACAGAAGAACAAGAGATAGATGAAAATGAAGACGAACTAGAGTCCGCAGGAGAAAGCTTTCGCCAGGGCTGGTATGAGGCAATGACGGGAAAAACGCTACCCGTCTCCCAACTGTGGGAAGGGATTGATGCAGACTGAACCATCGCCGCTCCAGGTTGAGGTAACTACCAAATTTAAGCGGAACTTGCGTATCCTGGCAAAGAGATACCGTAGCATTCGTGCTGATATTCAGCCAGTTATTGAACAGCTTCAATCTGGAGAGTTACCGGGCGAGCAGATACCTGGAGTTGGGTATCAAATCTTTAAGGTGAGAGTTAAGAATAGGGATATTCGGAAAGGCAAAAGTGCTGGTTATCGGCTCATCTACTACGTCAAGACACTTGAAAAAATTATTTTGGTAACTATCTACTCTAAATCTGACCAGGCAGACATATCGGAAGCCGAGATTCAGAGCATTGTGGCTGAGTTTGAGCAGCAGAGTAAAGAAAAAGAAGCAGAGGAAGAATAGAGCGCTCATAAAGCGTCTATTACTGATGAAGAGAGGATTACTGAAGTTTTGCGATCGCACTTCTTTCCACTAGTACCCGTCCAGTCAACAAATCCTTCACCGTCGCCAGCAACACCCGCTGCTCATTCACCTCAAAAAATACCTCAACCCGGTCTACTCCTGTTTCCCCCGGCGGTTCCAGATGCGCGACACAAACTTGATTTTGATTACCACCTAAAGAGCGAAAACAGCTTTGTTGATTGAGCTGGCTGCTCGTCATCCTACCTTGAGCATCATAGGTAACTTCAGCTTGTGAAACCGCTGCCACTTCCCCAATATCCAGTCTAATCTCCTTCTGTCCTTGAATTGCCACTTGTAGCGTCAGTGGTTCGGCTCGTTTGCAGGGATATCGCATTCCTTTGTCAAACAAGGGGAAAAAAGAATATTCTTTCGCATAAGGTTCCCATAACCGAATGGCATAGCCATGTCGTAGGTAATCCTCAACTTCTACTAGCTGACCTAATACTAAAGCTCCGTGAGCAACCGCTTCAAAAGGCTTGTCTAACTTAACTTTCTGTCGCCCAAAGTAGGAAATGATTAACTGTTGCACAGAGGGAATCTGACAACTGCCCCCCACGAGTAGCACCTGTTCAATGTCTGCTTTACTGATGCCTTTGGAAAGTGCGATCGCTAATACTTCATCTAACGTCTGCCGCAGTTGTTCCAATAATTGTCTATCTTCCAGAATTTCTGTTAAATCCGCTTGGGTTAGCTGCAACTCGTGAGAGATAAAATTTTCATCATCAAACCAACTTTCCTTCGCCGACTCAGCAGTCGAAAGCTTGATTTTCAGCCGTTCCGCTAGCTCTAACAAATTCTGCCAGCCAATTTCTTTCACCTCCTCCCGCGAGGAGCCAGTTTGCCTGAGGTAATGCTCAACAATCCAGGCATCAATATCAACTCCACCCACATAAGCATCTGACTTCGCCAACACTTCTGCCTTAACCCCCCCCAGCCCACCCTTGATCAGGGAAGTAGCCTCTCCGACTTCTTCGATCCCCCCCCTTAGTAAGGGGAGGATAGGGGGGGTAGCACTACTACGAATCAGACTTAAATCCAAAGTTCCACCGCCAAAATCCACGACCAAAATCACCGAACCGGGGCGTTTCACCGCATAACCCAAAGCAGCGGCTGTGGACTCATCCACTAGCTGGATGGCGGGTAAACTTAAAGTTTGCGCCAACTCTCGGAACCAATCCAGATATAGCTCAAAGGCTCCTACCGGCACAGTAAAGACCACACGCTGGGGATGCAGCTGCATTGAAGATAGCTGCTGCCAGATTTGCTGAATGAACAGTTCTGAGACTGATTCAGTCGTATAGGTTTGACCATCGAGTTGACGCGCTGGCGGGCGATAGTCTGCTACTAAGTCACGTTTAAAGGCTTGAAATAATCGCTCCGGTTGAGCAAAGCCCAGACGTTGCGATCGCACTTGTTCCCCAAATAGCAGCTGATTGGCTCCCTGGACAAATACTAGACTCGGCACTACACTGACTTGACCTGTCACCGTTTCAAATCGGCGTGAGAGTCGGTCAAACTTCAGTGTTCGAGGCTCAAGCGTTACAGGGTCTTGGGTACAAACAACGGTGTTGCTGGTTCCGAAGTCGATGGCAATAACTGTCATGGTTAGGGATTGGGGAACTTGGGGTCGCCTCTGGGGATAAGGGGCAATGGGGATTAGGGATTAGGAATTCGACTCTTCCCAGTTACCAGTGCCCGTGTTTAATTTTTAATTCCGGAAGGGAGAGTACGGCTGACTTTGGCAGGGTTGAGAATGTTTTGTCCATCCCGATATCCTATAAACCGAACATAAACTAATTCCCCCACTTCAATATCACCAACATCGGGTTGATGCAGCTGAGGGTTGTAAGGTACCTGTTCCCATACCTGACCAATCGGTTCATAACCCCAGCTTTCGATCAGATTATCTAGCGGGGTAAATAGCGAAGTCAGGTTTTTGGCAGGGAGATCGGGTTTTACCTGTACCAACTGGCGCACGCTGGGATAGTTGGTGAGTAAAGTCTGCAATTGCTCAAACGTTGAGTGCTGGAACTCGCTTGTTAGTTCAACACTCTGCTGTTGTAGCGCTTCACGTAGCCGCAGGCATTCAGCCCGGAGTGCTTCGGTTTCTAATAACCTTTTTGAGGAGGACATGTCTCCAACGCCAAAGTTTTGCAGCAGTTCTTCTACCGTCCAATCTAAAGCACTGGCGAGTTGAGTTAACTGTTTAAGCTGGAGTGACGCTAGCTCTCCACAGCGCACTTGACGTAGATGGGAATAGGATAAACTCGATTTTTGTTGCAAAGAGACAAAATTGGTCATTCCTAGCTGATTGAGGCGAGATATGAGCAGTTGGTCATATTTAAGCAGAGGCGTCTGGACTATCTTTGAACCCGAATCAATATAGATCAGTACCAAAAAAACACCTCCTAAAATCAGGAGGCTACTGAAGCTCGGTACTGGTACGCTGAGACTATCGAGCATGAGTAACACTGATACATTTACGCGGTACTTTCCGGTACATTAGCGGAAAATACGTGGATTAGGTTACAGATCTCTACATCTGATTGAGGGAAAGCTCGTCTTGTGTTGTCAGTTCTTCTTCCCGTTCGTAATAGTCTGGCAACAGCTCTTGAGAAGAGACTTCTCCCAGTGCCTGTTCAATTCCTTTGGTGGTATTGGTACAACTTGACCCGGAGGCATTGATGACGGTTTCAATAATTTTGCCGTCTTTCCCAATGCGATACTCTATTTTTTGATACTCAGCCATAAAACTTCCTCTCTAGACAATGCAGGGTTTTCCCCGATGGTAGCTGAATTCTTCAATAAAAAGACTCGCCCAGAGAGCTGAGCGAGTCTTCGCTATGCTTTTGATGATTCAGAGGAGTAGACTAACTCATCTACCTATAGAAAAGCGTACTGAGTGAGTGTGACGCAGGAGTGACAATCAAATTGCAAAAATGCGATCGCTAAGTAGCTAGGCTCCCATTAAACACAAGTTGTCGTGTGTCGGGTACTAGGGACTGGTGACTGGTGACTGGGTAAGGCTTCCCAATCCCTAATTCCCAATTCCCAATCCCCAATCACTAAAACCAGTAATGTTTATTTCCACCGACCTACTTATTTCAAACTCAGGTGCTGACGCCTTTGCAGCAAAGCTGTCTGAACTTTTTCATACTCAGCTTCCACTTGCGACACCATTGCTGCCCAATTAGCCAGGGAGCCATTAGGCGCGTTAGTGGAGCATGCCGTTAGGCTAATCGCTTCTAACTCCTGGCAAAGTTGAGATAGGCTTTTTGCCCCTAGCAGGGCGCTGGTTGATTTGAGGGTGTGGGCGCTTTGTTGCCAAGCTGCTGCCTCCCGTCGGGTTACAGCCTCAGCAAGTGTTTGCAAGAGCATGGGAGATTCTTCTAGATAGCGATCAAGCAATTCCACCAAGACTTCGTCATTACTCAACATTTCACGTAACTCTTGAAAAGCCTTAGGATCAAGCATGGTTGTAGATGGGTTGAGGGTTGTAGGGCGAAGTCCTTCCCGTTCCCCGTAGGAGTTCCCGTTGGCGAAGCTTACTCCTTCGGAGTCAGGGAGGGTAGGTTGCATTGGAGCTGAAGCTTGAAGGTTATCTTCTGAATTTTCAACCTTCAACGTCTTAACGTGCAACTCTTCTTCTAAACCTGGGCTAAGCCCCACTTCGCTAACAACTTTCAACTCATCTCGACACTTGCTCAATGCACCAACCAGTTCTTCCACTCGAATAGGCTTGCTGATGTAGTCGTCCATGCCTGCCTCCAGGCACATCTCCCGATCCCCCAGCATTGCATTCGCTGTCATTGCAATAATTCGAGGACGCTCCTGGAGCGACCACTCTTGGCAGATGCGACGTGTGGCTTCTAATCCGTCCATCTCCGGCATCTGCACATCCATCAGGATCACGTCATAGAACTGGCGGGAGAGAGCTTCCAGCACCTCTAAACCGTTGCCTGCCAGATCCGCTAGATATCCCATCCGCTGCAACAGGTGCAATGCCACCTGCTGATTCACCATATTGTCCTCAGCTAGCAGAATCCGTAGCGGCAAGCTTTGAGCCATCTCAGGGTCAATCTGTTTCGCCGGAGATTTGGAGGGTCGAACTTTGATGGGCTGTCCGACCAGAACCTGAACCAGGACATCGTAGAGCTGGGACTGCTTAATCGGTTTGGTCAGGAAAGCCGCAAAGAGACGCTTGAGGTTTTCGTCGCTGGTTTCTGGCTTGCCTATGGAGGTCAGCATCACTCGCGGTAACTCGTGGCAACTAGGCAACTTGCTGATTTCTGCTGCCAGGGTCAGGCCATCCATCTCTGGCATCTGCATATCCAGAATGGCAAGGTCGAACTGCTCTCCCTGATGCAGCCAATCCAGAGCCTCCGGTCCAGACTGGGCAGCACGGATCTGCATTCCCCAAGACTGTCCTTGCTGGGTCAAGATTTGGCGGTTGGTAGCATTGTCATCTACAATCAGCAGTCGTTTTCCAGCTAGTTGTGGCTGGGAAGTATAAAGTCCATTGGTTTCGGAACTAGGAACAGATTCGGCTACCAACGTGAAATAAAAAGTCGAGCCTTGACCGAGTTGACTTTCGACCCACATTGTGCCACCCATCATTTCACTCAGCTGCTTACAGATGGCTAGACCCAGTCCGGTGCCACCATACTTACGGGTAGTAGAGGAATCAACCTGGCTGAAGGGCTTAAATAAGCAGTCTAATCGGTTTGGGGGAATGCCAATGCCGGTATCCTTGACGGCAAATTGAATCTCGTAACGGGGGTTGAGAGTAGTGGAAGAAGAGGGCGCACTGAGTTTGAGACGCCCTGACGCCGAAAAATCTTCTTCAAACCTCGCCCTGTCCTCTTTGACCCCATTCCCCACTCCCCATTCTCCACTCCCTAATTTCTGGGCAGTTACCGAAACGATGACTTCGCCCGTCTTGGTAAATTTGACGGCATTACCCAGCAAATTCACCAGGATTTGGCGCAGGCGAGTGACATCTCCCACAATCATATGGGGGGTTTGTGGATTAAGCTGATAAGCCAGCTCAAGTTTTTTCTCAGCCGCTTTGGTTGCAAGTAGGTCGAGAGACTCTTCAATGCAAGCTCGTAGATCAAAAGGCTGCTCCTCCAAGTCCAATTTGCCGGATTCAATCTTGGAGAAGTCCAGGATATCGTTAATGATGGTGAGTAAGGCATCGCCGCTATGACGGACTGTTTCCACAAAGTCTCGTTGCTGGGGCGTTAGTTGGCTATTCAGCAGCAATCCAGTCATGCCAATTACTCCATTCATCGGCGTGCGGATTTCGTGGCTCATGGTGGCGAGAAACTCGCTTTTAGCGCGGGTCGCGGCAAGTGCCTGGTCGCGGGCTTTTGCCAACTCTTGTGCGGCTTGCTGGCGTTCAATTTCCCCCCCAATCCATTGCGCCATCAGCCTTAAAAGTTCTGTATCTAATGCTTTGAACGGATGCTGGCGCGGCGTGAAACTAGAGAAGCTCAAAGTGCCATAAACTTTGCCTGCTACAACCACTGGTGCGCCAATATAAGCTTCAAGTTTAAATGCTTCGTAGCTTGGGTGGTTACGCCATTCAGAAGTCTCGGCAGATACGATACAAAGGGGATTTTTAGCTTGCAAAGTCTCATGACAATAGGTCTGCCTCAAATTGAAGATGGCACCTTTAGCCTTGATGTTGTTCGGCAGTTGAGTCGCTATTACCTCGTACTGATCGCCTTCTACATGAGACAAAACCCCAATCTCAAGACCAAACTGTCGCCGTCCCATTGCCAGCAGTTTTTGAAGACATTGGTCAAAGTCTAGTTGTCCAGAGGTCGTTACCTCATATAATGCACGAATCGCTGCTTCGCTCTCTCTCAATTCTTGCTCTACTCGCTTGCGTTCCGTGATATCGATGGCGATTCCCAGAACAGCTGGGGTGTCTGACCCGGCGACAAAAAAAGGAATTCTTGTTGTTTGTAAAATGCGAACATTGCCCTGAGCATCCGTAATGATTTCCTCAGGAATATGTTTTGGCTGTCCGCTGTTAATCACTTCCCTCCCATCTTCTCGAAATTGACGCAACTCATCGGGGTAGTGAGCAAACTCCTCATCCTTCATGTTGAGTAGTTTTTCAACAGTGGTACCATACGCCTTAGCGATCGCCCGATTAACCAGAATGAATTGTCCGTCTTTATCCTTGGCAAAAATAAAGTGAGGGACTAAGTCAATCACCTGACGCAGCTTCTGCTCACTCTCTTGTAACTTTGCCTGTGCTAGCTTGCGTTCAGTGATGTCTTCGACTGAACCTTCGTAGTAAAGCAGCTTCCCACTGGCGTCACGGACGGCACGGGTATTCTCCGAAATCCAGATGATGCTGCCGTCTTGGCGATAAGCCTTAGACTCAAAATTGAAGACAGCGCCATATTTATGCATCAAGCCATTGAACTCGGCACGCCAGTTCGGGTCAACGTAAATTTCGTGATTCAGTTCACTCAGCTTTGCGATCAACTCCTCAGATGAGGAGTACCCCAAAATGCGTGCCAAAGCTGGATTAGCGCTAATGTAACCCCCATCCGGTTTGACTTGGAAGATGCCACTAATCGCATTCTCAAAGATGCTGCGATATTTCTCTTCAGCTTCCCGCAGCGCCTCATCTGCCTGGATGCGCTCAGCAATTTCACGTTCTAATTTTTCATTGACAAGTCTCAGTTGGGCTGTTCGCTCATTGACCCGTTGCTCCAATTTGGCGTTCAGTGTGAGGACATGCTCTTCGGCTTTTTTGCGATCATGTATTTCCTTTTCTAGTGCCTGATTTGCCGCTTCCAGTTGTGCTGGGCTTGGCAGCGCTAAGGCTTGCGGAATGAGTGGGAAAAGCACTAAAGCCGTGTATAGCGAAATTAAAGCAGTACTTGCTTTAAGAAAACCTGATAGCCAATAAACTGGATGCCAGAGCGTCCAAACATCCATCAGATGACCAGTGCCACAGGCAAGGATAAATGCTCCAAATAATAGAAACACTACCTGGAAAGGCACATCCCGCCTCTTTTGGGCAAAATAGACGAGCATCAGCGGGATTGAATAGTACGCAAGGGCGATGACCGAGTCCGACACTACATGGAGGAGCACCAAATTAGTCTTCCATAAGTAGCAATGCCCATGAGGAACAAAAGGTCCTGAAGCAAAAAGGTTTTGCAAGAACTCTGGCATTATGCTTCCTTCTTTGAATCGGAAATACATATCGCTCGAATGAGCGAATGGAAAGCAAGATTTCTATTGAATAACGGAAATTTGCGCTCCATCTTCAACAGGCTTTCGACTTCAGCAATATCACGCTGTAGAGTACTAGGGCAGTACTCTCGTTATATTTTCTTCTTTCCTCAAGGCTGTTGCCTCAGCAAGATATCTAAAGTTGCTTACGCGGATTAGCTGAGTAACCAGAACGGCAGCATGGAGAGCTATCTTGCACGTAGCCTATCAGCAACAGTTGCTAAGCGCGTCTGATAAATGCCCTGAAAATTACTTAATTCTGCCCTTGAGTTATTAGCCGCATTCTGCTACTGCCCGGAGGCAAGCCTATAGGCTAATCGAGCGAATTATTCTTTGTATAGCAATTAACTCAATAATCAATGCCAATGGTAAATACCCGTTTCTATTAGTAGCACAACCCTAGCGTAAACGCATCTTGTGATAGCGATCGCCTTCCAATTGGGTGGACAAAGGCAATGCCTTTGAGATTTACCGGGAAGCAAACACACGCCATGCGATGAAAACAGCAAAGGCTAAATAGCCGAACACGGTTACCCAATCCTGCCAAGGCTCGGAAATCATCAAAACGTTATCGTCCACAGGAAACCTTCATCTTAGCAATTTCATTACTGTTATTTTAATAGCCAAACTCGGCTTCAACTGTGGCTCATTCCATTGAATTCGGTAGAAAGCGTCTGGCAGATTCAGAGCTACTTCTGAAAGAAACGACAGATGAATTCACCTGGACCATTAGGTTCAAATGGAACAACGATTCCATCTTTGCGAACTCTAGTGCGATCGCGACAGTTGTATACCTCTATTGGTCGCTCAACCTTGTCAATACTAACAGCTGCCCTGTACTCCCAGTAATTCTTGGCGCTTCGCTTGATACTCAGGATGCAAATTGAGTGGTTATTGGAGTTGCGGCAGAAGGATGCTT
>DATNQP010000421.1:0-4948 GCA_036703965.1 Leptolyngbyaceae cyanobacterium | reverse complement strand
ATATTAAAACGAGCCACAGCTTGTTGCATATCGAGTGCGAGATTAGCGATCGCTTCTGCATGATCACTCCGAGGCGTTGGCAAACCCGCCGCCGCCATGTAAGCATCCCCAATTGTCTTAATCTTCTCGACACCATCCTTTTCAGCTATCTCGTCAAACATTGAGAACAGCAGGTTCAGCAACACCACTAATTCCGCTGCCGAGATTTGGGAAGACAAGTGAGTAAAGCCCACAACATCGGCAAACAAAACCGTAGCAGAAGGGAACTGGTCGGCGATGGTATGTTGCTCTCGCTTCAATCGTTCGGCAATCGGCTGGGGCAAGATATTGAGTAGCAGCCGTTCTGTTTTTTGCCGCTCTGCTTCTAGTTTCTGGTAAGCTATTTCTAGTTCTCGACGGGCATTAAACTCAGAGCGCTGTAGACGTTCATACAGGTACACAGAAAGGTCGCAGATTAAGCAGAACCAGAAAAGGTACAGATTCAATCGAAGGTCAGAGTAGATCTGTCGCTCCACACTTAAATTAAAAGCGGCATTTACAGCTAGATAGCAGATTGGTGCGCTCAACTGCGATAGTAGATGGAGACGCCAAGACACAGGCATGAGGGTGGCTTGCGCCAGAAAGGCAAACGTCCAGTTGTAGGGTTTTGGTTCAGCGTTTCCTGTCAGGGCAGCTCCGATCTGTGGTATTAGGATAATCGACCAAGAGAATCCGAGAAAGAGCAGTCCTGGGTAACGGTACGCCAGTGGAGTTTTGAGCAGTGTTAAGCAAGCCAGTAGGCATAGCTCCACAACTATATAGATAATCAGCTCCGACCATGCAAACGCCTTCTTTAAGACACCCAAGCTTAGAACCAGCATGATCACTGTCAAAATAGCGCCAAATGACAGCCATAAAGTAAGGCGCAAGCGGTTTCTCAAGAAACCATTGCGCCATGCTTTGTAGTCGGCTGACCAAGAGGCTGACAAACTCAGTCTCAAAAAAGTTAGCCCTTGTCTGACTGGTACTAGCAGTTCCTTCATGCCAACCTAGGCTTGCTAAGCGATATTTTAATAAATCACTTCTATTTCAGGATTCTCAGCTGTATGGAATTCCCAGTACTTTTGGGCAATGCGATCGGGATTGTATTTGGGGTCAGCCGAGTCAACTGTGCCGCAGATTGTAATCGTCCCGACTCGAATATTTTGTTCTTTGAGGGCTGCTCCTAGTGTATTGGCAAGGCTGCGAATGCCTGCTTTACCGATTGAAAGTGAGGCAAAATCAGGACTGGGATACAGCGCAAATCCACCGCCCGTGAATAGAATTGTGCCTTTACTGTGTGCCTGCATCGCGGGTAAAACAGCCTGCGCGGCTAGCAATGCACCCGCTACATTCACTTTGAAATCATTAGCCAGCGTTTCAAAGGATTCATTAAGAACGTTCTCCATTCTGGGAACTGCCGCGTTGTAAACCAGCACCTCTGGGTCACCTAACTGCTCACGGATAGTGGCGAACGCTGATTTCATAGCGGATTCATCACCCGCATCGGCAAGAAAGTAGTCCGCCTTGAACCCTTCTTTCTGCAAGGTATCTTGATATCCCTGCAACTTGTTCTCATTGCGAGCGAGCATAGCGATCGCAAACCCTTCTTGAGCAAAGCGACGAGCGATCGCCAGTCCATTGCCGTCTCCCATACCGACGATGACCAACAAAGCGGTCATAACATTCTCTCCAGTTCTACAAAACTTTACGGCGGGTGTTACTTAAACAATGCTGCCAATTCCTGTCGCTTCAAAATTACCATATTCGACCCGACAACTGGACTCCGAGCGAGTAAAGTCCCTTCAGGGTCGGTAATTTCCAGTTTGCTAAAATCAAGTTCGTTAGAGCGACGCAAGATTTCATCCGCCAACTTGTCCTGTTGAGCAGGCTTGAGATTATACCATCCATCACCGACTTTAACAACTAGGCGGCTGCTTGGGAAGTTAGCATCGATTGACTGAATGAGTCCATTGCCATACCGCTCTGTCACTTCGGCAACTTGATTTTGAATGGCTGCAATCAAACCTTGCTCTGGGGTTAGCTCTGGCAACTCTGGCATGGGTGGTGGTGCCACTTCTACAGGTTGCGGCGGCTCCGGTGCTTTCAATTCTGGTGGAGCATCGATTGTATTAGGAGGAGCTTTTGCTACCTGCGCTGGCGTCTTTGGTAAAAGCACCACCGTTGTTAAGAGAATAAGTACCACAATCCCAGCGATCGCACTCGTCAATCCCCAATCAGACAACTTTTGATTCCAAGCGCCTGGTAGCAGGGAACGGACTTTCGCCAATACGGTATCCCAAAACGCTTGAAGACTGCGAAAACTGGGAAGTAAGCGATCGACCAGTTTCGGTTTCGTCGGCTCAGAAACCAGCTCCTCGATAGGCTTATCTGTAACTGATTCTGGTGCTACTGTCGCCGCGTCAGCAAACATGGCTTCCTCAACACTACTCACTGGCTCTGGTTCTAATACTGCTGTCGTAGTATCCGAGATAGATGCCAATGGTGATGTTGTTGAAGGAGGCATGGAACGAGGAGTCAGTTCCCTGACGGGTGCTGTTTCCAGTTTTTCCACAATCCCTTCTAGTAAATCAATTGTTCCTCGCAGGACTTTGATACTCTGAGCCTTCAGAAACGGTTGATCTCGATCCTCGGCTGGCTCAGCAGTTTTGCTTATTTTTTTAACCTCTGTTCCGGATTGACCTGCCTCATCGGGTGTAAGCGGTGTTTGAGTCTGGTCATCTACTGATTCTGGCTGCTTCTGTTGGTCTTCTGACATTCAATCTTCCTCCCAGGCAGCACCATTCTGAATTAAATGCGATAGATTCTTACGGGAAGCTGCCACTACAGCACAAATCTATCACTTCTGTCTGCCTTGCCTTCGTCTAACGCTAAATGATTGCTTTTTGTAACTAGACACCCATGAGCATTAAACGTCGTCAATTTCTTATTTTGAGTAGCCTTGGTGGCTTGGGTTTAGCTGTTTTAGGTAAAATCTTCCGAGGTCGAACGACTGAAAGTACTGCGGTCAATTCAACTGACACTACTAATCTTGCCTCAAAACCGTCAACCTCTACCTCAGCAGACGCCCTACGTAATCCAGTAGCAGGGCAACCCCTACTGCGGTTTGTCTCTGTGGCAGATACAGGTACGGGTGCGACGGGTCAATATGCAGTGGCAGGGGCGATGAGTCGCTATCACCAGCTAAATCCTTACGATTTGGTAGTCCTAGCCGGTGACAACATTTATAACGATGGTGAGATTGAAAAAATTGGTGCAGTGTTTGAGCAGCCTTATCAAGTTTTGCTACAACAGGGCGTCAAGTTTCAAGCTGTTTTGGGTAATCATGATATCCGCACGGCTAATGGTGACCCTCAAGTCCGTTACCCCGGTTTCAACATGCAGGGGCGTTACTACACCTTTCGGCGTGGGGATGTGCAATTTTTTGCCCTCGACACAAACCACAATGCGGACTGGAAGGCTCAGTTACCTTGGTTAGAAAAAGAACTTAGTGGCAGTGATGCTCCCTGGAAAATTGTTTTTGGTCACCATCAGATTTACTCGTCTGGCCAGTACGGGTTGAATCAACCTTTCATTGAAACCCTAACACCCATCTTCCAAAAGTACCGAGTGCAACTATATATCAATGGTCATGACCACAACTATGAGCGCACTCAACCTATCAAGGGTACTACTTATATAGTTTGTGGGGCTGGTGCGGGAACTCGACCGATGAGGCGTTCCGAATGGACGGCACATGCGGCTAGTCAGCTGAGTTTTGCGGCGTATGAGGTGTATAGCGATCGCATTATCATCAAGGGTATCGGCACAGATAACAGCGTCTTTGACCAAGGCATCATCCCATTGCAATCAGCCTAATTCAAACTATGAAAGTCAAGCGCCTGAAAATGAACTCATTCCGTGGAATCGGCGACCTGACGCTGGAATTCACTGCCGATGAGCCAACAATCCTCATCGGTATCAACGGGGTGGGAAAATCAAGTATTCTTCACTCTCTTGCTCTTCTCCTGTCCTGTTTTATTAAAGGGATTCAAGGCTATGGCCCTAGTCCTTGGGTTGAAATCAGCGAACAGGATATTACAAATGATCGCAACAAGACGCACAACGAGATTACAATTTCACTCGACGGCTCAAAGGAAGTGACATGGTCGCTCAGCAAGGTTCGTAAGGGAAGCAGCGAAGATGCAAGCAGCGACTTTGCATTAAAAGAGGTTACTCAAGAGCTATACAAGCAGTGGTCATCCAATCCCAACGTGAACCTACCTCTAGCAGTGTACTACCCGGTCAATCGTGAGTTCCTTAAGAGTAGCTCGCTGCCAGCTAACAATAGACAACAGCTTAGTCAAACAAACGCCTACAACCAGGCGATACCGGCGGGACAAATCGACTTCAACAGCTTCTTTCAATGGTTTTGGGGTCTGGAAGATGTGGAGAACGAAGAACGGCGGGACGACCCCGATCACCGAAACCATCAGCTAGAAGCCGTCAGACAAGCGATCTCTTCACTGCTTGGTGACAACGTCTCCAACTTACGGGTTCGGCGTAACCCCTTACGGATGACTATGACGAAACAAAGTCAGGAGCTAAACATCCATCAGCTGTCTGATGGTGAAACAGGCTTGCTAGTACTTGCAGCTGATTTGGCAAGACGTTTGGCGATCACCAACCCAGGTTTAGCAGATCCTCTTCAAGGAAGCGGTGTTGTTCTTATTGACGAGATTGAGTTGCACCTTCACCCGGCATGGCAACGTAAAGTTATTCCAGCTCTCAAAAGAATGTTTCCCAACTGCCAGTTCATTATTACAACCCATTCGCCACAGGTGATTAGCGAGGTCAAACCTGATGGTATCTACATTCTGGAAAGGACAGATGAAGGTATCGTAGCTAGGCGTCCAGAAAGTTCCTATGG
>DATNQP010000420.1:0-3944 GCA_036703965.1 Leptolyngbyaceae cyanobacterium | reverse complement strand
ACTCAAACCAATCAACGCGGCATCCAACCTGTGGAACCATTCGAGAAATACTTGAAGATTCATCTGCTTGCTTGGGACTAGCTGACCGTAGCATAGAGGCCAGTCAGGACAAGCAAGTCCCGCATTCATCACCCGTGTTGCACTACCAACTGCCATCAACAACAGCGTTGCGATCGCGATTTTCCATACAAGGCGACGGATACGTTCAGAGGGCTGGGATGGTTCCTGGGTTGTAACCGACCGATAGAGGACTGATTCAGCCATAGCACCAATTGCAAACCAATTTAACTTAATTTGAGAGTATCGGCTCATCTTCAACCTAACACCCTTGCCTCGGAAGATGACCGGACTCCACTTACCACTCTAATGACGCTACTACGTGCGTTGATAGAGCTTTAGAGATTTTTCAGATTGTGAGCTTATCTATCTAACCTCTCCCACCTCTGTATAAATGGTTACATTATTTTGTCATCCCTCTGTAGAAAGCTTTATAGGTGTAACACTTAAACGAGTGACCAGTTTTTCAGACAGCAGTGGTCACTGGTCTGTGATAACTGTTGACTCGGCGTTGAGATTCAGCTTGATCCCGAAGAAATTGATAAAAAATTTCTAAAAAAGAAGCCGTTGTATCCTCTTTTACTGATGACCTGCCTTACCTTAGTAATTGACTACATTGGAGAAGGTGAAGCTATCGATTCAAAGTTCCCATCTCGGCTGACCTTGATAAAGGGTGTGGAGAATGCTCTCCTTGAATACTTATCCCTTTTGAGGGATTGCAATAAGAGGTTCTAGCCGTGTAATTGGCTGTAAACTCCCCAGGCTGCTAAGGCTCTTGCTTGGGGCTTGAGAAATCCAAGTGCTAAACTGACAAGCCGAATCAAAGGGGGCTTTGACTGAGCTACTCCTGTCCTGAATAAAGTTTTGTAGAAAGTCCTAGACTAGCTAAACCGTGAACATTCCAAGTCAAATTGCAACTCTACTGGCTGGGATCGCCTTGACCCTAATCAGCCTGTGGTATGGTCAAAACCACGGTCTACTGCCAGTGGCAGCATCCGAGGAAGCTGCCCAGGTGGACGCGCTATTCAACATGATGATGACCATTGCCACAGGCTTGTTTCTGCTGGTACAGGGGACAATCATCCTTGCGGCGCTCAGACATCGCCGCCGCAAAGGTGACAACTCAGATGGGCCACCAATTCATGGCAATATCCCTCTGGAAATTGTTTGGACAGCGATTCCTGCTGTCACAGTTTTGATTATTTCCGTCTATAGCTTTGAGATTTACAACTCGATGGGAGGGCTTGATCCCATGGCTTCCCATGACCATGCTGGGATGCAGGTTGCCCACACTCATGAGATGTCACCGTCTCACGCTAATCCTGATAAAAGTTTGATTGCCCTAGATACCAGTAAAGGAGCGTTAGCCCTTGGCGGGCGTGGTAACGCCATCGCGCTTGGTCTTGGCGCTTCTCCAGGAAATCAAAACAAACCAGTACCCCTGACCGTTAATGTCATGGGTCTGCAATATGCCTGGATTTTTACCTACCCTGAAACGGGTGTCACGTCCGGCGAATTGCACATCCCAAACGGACAAGAAGTGCAGCTGAAGATCTCAGCCCAAGACGTTCTGCACGCCTTCTGGCTGCCAGAGTTCCGCCTTAAGCAAGATGCAATTCCTGGTCGGGAAAGCGAGCTACGCTTTACACCGAATAAAGTGGGTCAGTACACAATAGTCTGTGCCGAACTCTGTGGTGCCTACCATGGCGCAATGGGTGCTCAGCTTTACGTTCAGTCCCCCGAAGAATTCCAGACCTGGCTTAAGCAACAACAAGAAGTTGCTAGTAACGATACTTTGAATAAAGCCGTCGCTGCCAATCCTGCCAACATGTCAAGTACCGAGTTTCTCGCTCCCTATGCCCAAGAGATGGGAATTGATTCGCAAACCTTAGAGCCGTTGCACTCTAACCACGAGCAGATGGCTCAGCATTTAGCAATTAGCAATCAGCTGTAATTAGTTATTGGTTGTTGGTTATTGGTTGTTGGTTATTGGTCAATATTCACAAACAACAAACAACAAACAACGAACAACAAACAACAAACAACGAACAACAAACACCATGACACAAGCAGAGCTTCAAGAAAAAGCCAATAAGCCTGCCCTAGATCCACACCCAGGGGTGAGGAAATGGCAAGACTACTTCACCTTCAACACCGATCACAAGGTCATTGGCATTCAATACCTTGTGACATCGTTTCTGTTTTTCTTTATTGGTGGGGTACTGGCAACGATGATTCGTGTGGAGCTGGCAACGCCCGCTTCCGATTTCGTCAGTCCTGAAACCTACAACCGATTATTTACGGTCCACGCGACAATCATGATTTTCCTGTGGATCATCCCTGCGGGAGCTGGTGCCTTGCCCAATTATCTGATTCCCTTGATGATTGGTGCGAAGGATATGGCTTTCCCAAAGTTGAATGCCGTCGCTTTTTGGATGGTTCCAGTTGGCGGAGTGTTGCTCCTCTCCAGCTTTTTTGTCGGAGCCCCCGAGGCGGGTTGGACTTCCTATCCGCCCTTGAGCCTGGTAGCTAGTCAGGCGGGTCAGGCAATTTGGATTCTCAGCCTCCTGATACTGGGAACCTCCTCAATTTTGGGGGGTCTAAATTTTGGCGTTACCATCTTAAAGATGCGGGTGCCTGGAATGGGGCTAAATCAGATGCCTTTGTTCTGCTGGGCAATGCTGGCGACTTCGGCTCTTCAGCTGCTTGCCACACCAGTGCTGGCAGCCGCTCTAATTCTGCTTGCTTTTGACTTGATTGCCGGGACAACGTTTTTTAACCCAATTGGTGGGGGTGATCCCATTGTCTACCAACATATGTTCTGGTTTTACTCCCACCCAGCTGTCTACATCATGATCTTGCCCTTGTTTGGGGTGATTTCGGAAGTGTTACCGGTACACGCTCGCAAGCCGATTTTTGGTTATCGAGCGATCGCATACTCCAGCATTGCCATCAGCTTTTTGGGTCTGATTGTTTGGGCGCACCACATGTTTACCAGTGGCACCCCAGGCTGGTTGCGGATGTTTTTCATGATCACGAGTATGATCATTGCCGTGCCGACTGGAATTAAGGTCTTTAGCTGGTTGGCAACTCTTTGGGGCGGCAAACTCGACATGAATACTCCTATGCTTTTTGGCATGGGCTTCATCTCAGCCTTTGTGATCGGCGGCATTACGGGTGTGATGGTGGCATCGGTGCCGTTTGATATTCACGTTCACGACACATACTTTATCGTCGCTCACCTCCATTACGTGCTCTTTGGTGGCAGTGTCTTGGGTTTATTTGCCGGTTTCTACCACTGGTTCCCGAAAGTTACGGGGCGGATGTACAACGAAACCCTCGGTCAAATTCACTTTTGGTTGACATTTATTGGCTTGAACCTGACGTTCATGCCGATGCATGAGTTGGGCTTATTAGGGATGAATCGGCGCATCGCCCTTTATGATCCAAAATTTCAAACCCTTAATGTGATTTGCACCGTCGGTGCGATCATCATGGATACTTCGATCATTCCTTTCGTGATTAACGTCTTTTGGAGCATATTTCGCGGTAAAAAAGCCGGTGACAATCCCTGGAGAGGTTTGACCCTAGAGTGGATGACGACTTCACCGCCAGCGATTGAAAACTTTGAAGGAGTACCCGTTTTAGCCACGGGTCCCTATGACTATGGCATGGGCGATCGCGAATATCAGACTTATGTTCCTATGTCCGATGAGCGGGAACCTGCCTTAGCCGCTGGTCCAAACTCCGCTTTACGCGCAGACCCCGACCCAGCAGTTGCGGCTCATCCCGATGACCGTCAAGGGGAAAGTCAAAATCGTGACTAGTTGTTGGTTGTTAGTTGTTGGTTGTTGGTTGCTAATTACCAATAACCAATAACGAATAAC
>DATNQP010000419.1:0-4040 GCA_036703965.1 Leptolyngbyaceae cyanobacterium | reverse complement strand
GATTGACTACTAGAGGCAAACATCAAAACACTAAGGCAAACCAGACAAAAGTTAACTGTCTTCATAGTAAGAGAAACCTTACAGGTCAAGATTACCTGGCTTATTCCAGTAAGTCAGCGATCGCTTATAGAAAGTTCCCTTCTCTTGTAGCATCGCTTCTTTTTTAGGAGACTGAACAGGAACAAACAAGCATACGCGCTACGTCCATCTGGTGCAGGCGACGCGGGCAACCAAGTGACCCATTGGTGAGGCGGAATCTACTGCTTAGGCTGCGTCCAGAGGTACAGGTAAATTTTATCTATCCCCAGATTCCACTACCCCAAGTTTTGACGGTCAGAACTGAAAGATAACAAGATAACCAAGACTAGCAAGGCATGCTCTTACTGCTCCCTTATCTACAGATAGCCTTGTGGTAGCTGGACGACGCTATGATGTGCCACTACCAATCCATGGTATGATTACGACCATTTAGTAAGTATAACTGTCAGGAAATTATGATTCCAGACTTGATTTACGATGTTGGCATGAATAACGGAGATGATACAGCTTACTACCTGAACCGGGGATTTCGAGTAGTGGCAATTGAAGCCGAGCCATCACTTGTATCCAAAGGGCACGAGCGATTTAGAGAAGAAATCATTGCTGGTAGACTGAGGATACTTAATATTGCTGTTGCTGAGAAAGCTGGGGTACTTCCTTTTTGGATCTGTGAAACACACTCTGAATGGAACTCCTTCAATCGAGAGATTGCATCACGAGATGGTTGCCCACATCATCAAATTGAAGTGGAATGCCGTCCATTTCGATCCATCTTAGCTGAATTCGGAGTGCCCTACTATTTAAAAATAGATATTGAGGGACACGATCATTTCTGTGTAGAAGCTTTAGAAATAGCTGACCTACCAAAGTACATTTCTGTTGAGAATAGTAGAAAAATAATTAGTTTATTACCAAGATTTATGGAACTTGGTTACACTGGTTTCAAGTGTATTAGCCAGCTTAACTTTCTACCATTAGAGTTGCCACCTTCCAAGGAGCAAAAATACTACGAAAGAATGAGCTATCTTCTTAAAAGTAAAAACATTGGAGTTAAAATACTAAATCGTTTAGGCGTATGGAAGCAACCTTTACCTCAGCTGACGAGAGTGCAAAAAGTTAAGGACTGGTCATTTCCCTTGGGTAGCTCTGGACCTTTTGGAGAGGACACTCCTGGACGTTGGCAAACATTTGAAGAAATGATTGAGGTCTTCAATTACTATGAAAAATGTTTCCAGGAGCATAAACCAAGTCCTTTTTGGAATAACCGTAATTACTCATTCTGGATGGACTTCCACTTTCGGAAAGAGGCTAACCCCTAATAATTAGCTGCTTATCATACTCATATCGCCGCTGGCATGTAAGTAGGTGGCCGTGAATATCGCTCTTTTGTCAAACTGGGCGATGGCAATCGCTCAAACACTGACTTTATTACTACTGTCCTTTAAAGAAAAACCTGCGCTCTATCATGTCATTCTGAGCGATCGCTTCGCGTGACGCGATCGCGACGTAAGGAGCGTCAGAATCTGGAGAGATGCTTCGCTACAGGGCGTCTACCCTTCTAAGCGCATCCCTCAACATATTCGACTTCAGGTAGCCTACCCGCCCGAATATGCTTTACCCGCCTCCCATCCGTCTCGAACACTATACGATACTGCCGATCTGAAGCGTCTCTGGGTACAAACGTTAGATAGTGACCACCCTGAACGTATTCATGGGGAGTGACTCGTATTTGTCCTGGATAAAGTGACTTAATCCGGTCTTCAGAATCGCCAATTTTTGCACCTCTAACCGTTGTGATGCGATTGTTGCCGTAAATGTCCACTCTAGCGATTTGTCCTTCAATGACCATAAAGGAAATATCCCTCGGTCCCCCCTGCGGCTTTACATACCAGCAATTCTCAAGCTTGCTACCCTCTGAGAGTAGTCGGGTACGAACGGATGCTTCAGCCTGCTGAACCGTCATCCCAACTCGGATCGGTCCAATGCCATCGAGCGCCACTTTTGATGCAGCAGTCAGTTGTGACTGACCGCTAGCAGGCATAATGACCAGAAACATTGCGACAAACAACCCAACCAGAAATCTTAAAGGCTTAATTCTACGGTACATAGCTTCGGTTTTAGTTTCTGAAGTAACTGCACTGTTTCTCATTCTGGTATCACAGTTTGTGTACTCTTTTCTCAGGACTAACTCGCCATCTGCCGCTTCATCAACACTTCACATAAAGCGTCTGGGGTGAGGAGTAAAGTTATAGGCACAAATTAGAACAGGAAGATGAAAGCCCAATCACTGAGTTTTTCAGTCAACTTGTCCGCTGCTACTGCCGGAGCAGCACTTACAGCAATCCTTGTCACTCTACCCTCACCCGTTACTGCACTCACCTTAGTCACCCAGCGGGCTGCTTTGGGAGCTACCGACCAAGTTGATTGGTCTAGTTTGGGGTCAGCGACTCCTTTCTTGGTTTTGCCCAATTCCTTTGAAGCAACATCTGCTGGGGGTCTGGGGCTAAGTGTACAAATCCCGCCCCCAGCACCTGGCATTACTCCGCCATTGGTGTTTCAAACCTTGCTCCCACCCAACGGCATTCCCACCAACTTTGCTCCGGGCGACTTCATCCTTTTCACGGGGCTTATGCCAGGTTCTTTTCCAGCTCCTGGAAATCCAGGCCCTCTAACCATTACCTTCGATACCCCTGTTAGCGGGGCTGGCGCTCAGATAGCCGTAGACGATACTTTTTCCTTCACAGCATTTATCTCAGCTTTTGACAGTAGCGACACTCTGCTGGGAAGCTTCTCGGCAGTTGGCACTTCCTCACTGGCGCTGGATAATTCGGCTCTCTTCCTTGGCGTACTCAGCGACACCCCTAACATCCAGCGGCTGGTTTTTAGCAGTTCTGAGCCGGGGCGTGCTTTTGGCATCAACACCCTCAGCATCAACGCTGCTTCTGTCCCCGAACCGGGTAGCGTTCTTGCCCTGAGCCTCTTTGGTTTGGGCGCGATCGCCTCTAGGAAGAAGAGAGCCAAAGCCTCGCCCTAACCAACTTCTGCATTCAGAGAATAGTCAAGGGCGAGCTTCATAGATTTCTGCCGGAATGCACTAGTTTTCGTCCCCTTTATCCTTTTCAAGTGAGTGTGTGGCGTCCGAGCAGCATCCTTTGCCAAAATGGGGGCAAAGGATGCTGCTCGATTGAGTGCAATACAGTATGAGAGTAGAGGCTAAGGTATTAGTGCCCCTACCCTGTGGTCCAGGCAGCTGAGAACCGCTATAGTGCGATCGCTCCGAAGAACATGGCAAAAGAAAAGTGCCTTCCGCAGATCGGGCTGAACAAGAAACCAAACCGATCCATCAAAGTTAGCACAATGCCGAAAGACCTACGCCCTACCTGGAAGGGTTAAGGCTATGAGTGTGTCAAGAATCTAGACTTGAGCAGGGTGCCTTCTCCTTAACCCAACAATGCTGGCTCGACCACTATTACTTTTCCATGCCTATCCGTAAGTCAAGCTCCAATGCGGAGAAAAAACAGCGTGCCACTCGCGACATGTCTGCAACCCTTAAGGCGGAAAGCCAGAAGGCGAAGTTCAGCGTCTCTTCAGAGTCAAAGCCTCACCAATCGGACAACCTCGACAATCATCAGGCACAAGCTGAAGACGAGTTGTTAGCGCAACCGGATGCAGTAGCTTCCAAGGTTAGCAATTTGAATGTTGAACAAGAAGCAGGGGTGCAGGGAGCAGGCTTCGACGTGAGCGCTCAGCCGAACGGCAGCAAGGGGGAGACGAAATCCCTTGCACAGATGTCCCCATTATTGGACTGGCTGATTCATTTCCAGCGTCATAGCCAGCTGTTGATGGCAGTGGTGCAGACGCGGCTGTTCATCGGTACGGAGCGTAAGGAGTTGAGAGCGACTGTTTACTCGATACCGTCTCTTTCAGGGTCACACTTTTTGCGGGCGGCAGATGCGAATCGAGTTTGGAACGTTCCCGACTTGAGCCTGGATTGCCAAACG
>DATNQP010000418.1:0-7401 GCA_036703965.1 Leptolyngbyaceae cyanobacterium | reverse complement strand
TGAAAACTTCCCACTAACCAATAACTTTGTGACTTGCTCCAAAGCGTAGTATTAGGGTTACGGAAAAGACGATTTACAGCTTGCCAAATCCAGTACGTTCCAACACTGACGCTAATCAGCATCCAGGCATAAGCCAAGACTGGCTCCTGTCCCAGGGGTAACAAGAACCATTGCCAGTTCCCCAACCCTGAGTTCGACTGGTACCAATCAAAGCTGCTATCGATAATACCGATGTAAAACAACCCGAACAAACCGGCTAAAAGGCTGCCTGCCCAAGCTTGAGCTTGAACTCCGATGGGAGCGTGGTTCAGTACGGCAATCAGAAGGGCAGCACTGTAGCACAGACAACAACCAGCGATCCAGAGTGTATAAATCCCCAAGCTCCAGAGCAAGGGTACACCGGCTGCCAAAGCAGAAACCAAGTGCAAGGGGATGGCTAGAGCTATACCTAGATAAAACAGGGCAGGGACTCCTAGCACTTTACCCGTTAAAATGCTCTGGGAGGACTGGGGACTTAAACGAATAAAGTTCAGCGTGCCTCGATGCTCCTCTTTCCCCAAATCGCTGATTAGCTGGTAAACACCACGAAATAGCAGCAGTAAGGGAAGCATCCAGTTTAGAAGTTTGAACACAATCTGCCAATGGGTATTCCAGACAAACTGAGCGCAATCGCTGCCGCTATAGTTTATGCAATTGTATTGAGAAAACACTATGAGGATAAGGAATTGGCTCACTATGGAGCTAGCCACCATGACAAAGACGTTGCGGCGCTTGAGTTGGCCTTTTAGTTCCCGAAATAGCTGTGGATTCCACTCGCCCAATTGATTTAGCAGTGTCAGTCCCATTAGTAATATCTCCAGGTTAGGGAGTTTTGAATCGGAAGAACAAAGGAGTTCAGGAGTTCAGGAGTTCAGGAGTTACAGGAGTTACAGGAGTTCAGGAGTTACAGGAGTTCAGGAGTTACAGGAGTTGCAAAAGTTCAGGGAGAGTGCTTTCCTTTCAGGTGGGGTGAGAATCCATATTCCAAAAGCATTCTGAACTCCTGAACTTCTGCATTCTGAACTCCTTTCAATTAACCAGTACTCTCTATGAGGCTTGCTGGTGTCCCAGCTTGAGGAAGATCGTTTCTAAGTCTTCTTGGGTACAGTGGAATTCACTTAAGGGAATACCGGCAGCAATAAGCGATCGCAATAACTCGGCACAATCCTCTTGACTTCCTGAAAAGTGAACGCGTAGATTCCCTGTTGCCTGTACGACTTCCCAATCTTCGACTAAAGGATGGTTTTTCAGTTCCGCCTGTAGTGCCTCTAGATTACCCAGAGTAGACAGAAAAATTTCCTGGCGGCTAAGGCGTTGGTACAGTTCTTGCAGAGTAGCACTTTCGACTAAGTAGCCTAGTTCCATAATCCCCACAGAGGTACAAAGTTCCGCCAAATCGCTGAGGACGTGGGACGAAATCAGAATCGTCATCCCTGCTTCCTGCAATATCTTGATAATCTCGCGAAACTGCATCCGGGCGATCGGATCAAGTCCAGAAACGGGTTCATCCAACAGCAGCAGAATCGGTTCGTGAATAATCGTGCGGGCAAGGCTGAGGCGCTGTTTCATCCCCCGTGAGAGTGTGGCAATCAAGCTGTTACGCTTATTCGTTAGCTGTACCAGTTCCAAGACTTCCCGCAGGCGTTGGCTACGACGCGGCTCTCGCAGGCGATATAGGCGGGCAAAATAATCCAGGTAGTCCCAGACATTTAAGTCATCATAAAGCGGAAAATCATCCGGCAGATAGCCTAAGCGCCGCTTCAGGGTGGGATTGCTTTCATCCCGGAGGAGGCGATCGCCATTAATATAAATTTCGCCGGTAGTAGGTTCCTCAGCCGCCGCCAACATCCGAATCAATGATGTTTTACCGGCACCATTCGGTCCAATTAGTCCGTAGACTTCACCTGCTTCTACCTGTAAATCAACGTCATTAACAGCAATGTGTCGGTCAAATTGCTTAGTGAGTCCACGGGTGGAAATTGCCAGTTCTTTTGTCATAGATACTTAAAGCTCGTAAATTTCTTTATTTCTGACTGAACCCTACGTTATGCAACTTTTATGGCTAAGCGGCTTGGGGGAAATAAACATTGTTGGTTTTAGTGATTGGGGATTGGGGACTGGGGATTGGGGATTGGGGATTAGGAACTCTTAAATCCTTACCCAACCCCTAGGGCGTGTCTTCAAAGTCCAAAATTTGGGGTAGGGGCAAAGCATTTGGGGAATAACTCATCGGTAAAACCCAAAGCTTTATGTCCAAATGCTTTGCCCTTCGAGGGTTTGAAAACACAGCCTGATGCCCCTAGCCCCCAATTTTTAAGCCAGCCTAGCTGATAGCTACACTGTTTGTCAGGCTGGTTTCTAAAACTGAAACCTATCGCTTTTCTCGTCCCGACGCCCTAGACACTTTTCGGTAAGCTGGTGCTTGGGTTCCTTTCCCCGCTATGATAATTACCCGGTTGGAGTGACCAGCTTTTGGTCTATTCCACTTTTCGCATTGTCTACGGAGCAAAAACCAGCTATGACCCAGTCTTACCGCATTACTCTACTCCCTGGTGACGGCATTGGGCCGGAGATTATGACAGTAGCGGTAGATGTCTTGAACGCGATCGGGACTCAGCTGGACATCAGCTTTGAATTTACCGAAGCTCTGATTGGTGGTGCAGCGATTGACGCAACGGGTGAACCCTTGCCAGCCCAAACCCTGGATATCTGCCGTAACAGTGATGCTGTATTGCTTGCAGCGATTGGCGGTTACAAGTGGGATACACTCCCTCGCCATTTACGTCCCGAAACAGGATTGTTGGGACTCCGTGCAGGGCTGGGTCTATTTGCCAACCTGCGACCTGCGACAATAATACCCCAACTGATTGATGCCTCGTCATTGAAGCGGGAAGTGGTTGAGGGAGTCGATATTATGGTGGTGCGAGAACTCACTGGTGGTATTTACTTTGGTCAGCCCAGGGGCATATTTACCACGGAAACAGGTGAGAAGCGCGGCGTCAATACGATGGCTTATACAGAAGCCGAAATTGACAGAATTGGGCGGGTGGCATTTGAAACGGCCCAGAAACGGGGTAAGAGACTTTGCTCGGTGGATAAGGCGAATGTGCTGGAAGTTTCCCAGTTATGGCGCGATCGCATTAGCCAACTGGCAGCTGACTATCCGGAGGTGGAGCTATCTCACCTCTATGTTGACAATGCTGCTATGCAGCTTCTGAGAGCGCCTAAGCAGTTTGACACAATTGTTACCGGCAATCTTTTTGGAGATATTCTCTCTGACGCTGCCGCCATGCTCACGGGCAGCATCGGGATGTTACCTTCTGCGAGTTTGGGGGAAACGGGTCCTGGTGTCTTTGAACCGGTTCATGGCTCAGCCCCCGACATTGCTGGTCAAGATAAAGCTAACCCCTTAGCTCAGGTGCTGAGTGCAGCGATGATGCTACGCTACGGATTGAACCAGCCTACAGCAGCAGACCGAATTGAGCAGGCAGTTCTGCGAGTCCTGGATAAAGGCGATCGCACTGGGGATATCATGTCGGAAGGAATGAACCGACTGGGCTGCCGTGCGATGGGAGACTCCCTGATTAATGCACTACATCTGCCTTAATCTTCATTACTATGGGCGCAAAAGCTTTTAATGCGCTATGCCTCTTGCTGTAATGGCGCTAGTGGATTAAAGTCGAGCTTAAATAATAGGGGTAGGCGGGTGGTATATTCAGCACAGCAAAGACAAGAAAACTATACAGAGCGGATGGATCTATCGATGTTGCTAGATCCCACTCTTTTGAGAGCAGCTCGACAGATCTACAACACGTATTACGAAGTTCATCCAGACCACACCCAGCGTCCTTATGGTGTGGCAATTGACCGATATACCCATCGAGGGAAGCTAATTTTTAGGAGCAAACCTATCCTTTTGCCACAAGAATGTTTTGTGCCTTTTAGTCAACTTGAGGCAGAAATTTATTAGTTATTGGTTGTTGGTTATCGGTTATTGGTTGTTGGTTATTACCTTACAAACAAATCACAGACAACAAACAACAAACAACTAAAGGACATGGAAGCGCTGACTATCGGTGTAACTTCGTTAATTGTTTTGGCTCTGGGTGCATCAATTGGCAGCTTCCTGAATGTTGTGGTTTACCGGCTGCCAGCTAATTTATCTATTCTTTGGCCCCCTTCTCGTTGCCCCCATTGCTTGCATCAGTTGGGAAAGCGAGAAAATATTCCTGTCTTCGGCTGGCTGTGGTTGAAAGGACGATGTCGCCACTGTAGAAGCCGGATTTCTGTGCGCTATCCCCTAGTAGAGGCGATCGCAGGGGTGTTGTTTTTGCTGGTTTTCTGGACGTATGGTTTTGGTCTACAAACCCTAGGATACTGGGCTTTTTTGAGCTGGTTATTGGTTCTCTCTCTGATTGACCTAGATACCATGACTCTACCCAACGCCCTCACTCAATCGGGATTGGTTGCTGGTTTAGTGTTTCAAGGAACTGCCGGTTTTTTGCAGACGTCTCACCCCTCAGGGTCATCCCATCAGCTGATGACTGGCATTGCCGGTGCAGTCTTAGGTATTTGGTTATTTGACAGTATTGGCTTTCTCGGTTCTATCGCCTTTGGGCGAACTGCAATGGGGGGAGGAGATGCCAAACTGGCGGCGATGATGGGAGCCTGGTTGGGATGGAAGTATCTGCTGTTGAGTGGGTTCATTGCCGTTGCAGTAGGAGCCTTTGCGGGTGGAGGTGCGATCGCCCTTGGCTGGTTAGATCGACGACAACCTATGCCCTTTGGTCCCTTTCTTGCCTTGGGAGCCGGTTTAACTATTTTTTGGGGTGAGGCAATTTTATCCACCTACCTGCGGTTATTTTTCCCTTTGAGCTAGGAACTGGGGACTGGGGGCTGGGGGCTGGGAAAGAATTCTAAACGGAAGTGAATCTACTACCGACTACATCTTGCCAATTCCCAATTTCCAATCCCCAATTACTTGTATGATTGACCCAAAAAGTAGCATCTTGAGTCTTGATAAGATTAACCTGTGTCCTGGATAACACTCAAAACTACTAACGCCCGCTGGGAAGCCGAGCTGATGCAACAGGTGCTAGCGGCTCACGATATCCCTAGTCGGATTCTTGACACGGGGATAACGTCTTATTTCGGGGCGGGTAGTCCTGCTGCTTTGCAAGTCCGCTCAGAAGACCAATGGACAGCATTACTGCTGTTGAGTTCTCCAGAGGAGGAGCAAGCAGGGGCATCAGATAACAACTAAGGAATTAAAAATTTTCATGTCTCTATTTGATTGGTTTGCAAATCGACGAAAATCAGAACCGAATAATCAACAACGGCAGGAGCGTGAGATTGCGGACGGGCTGTGGACAAAGTGTCCAGCTTGTGGGGTTTTAGCTTATACCAAAGACCTACAAGCTAATCAAATGGTCTGCCTAGAGTGTGACGATCATCTGCGGGTCTATAGTGATGAACGCATCCGGCAGCTGATTGATGCCAATACCTGGATACCACTAGATGAGCAGCTGCGTCCAACTGACCCGCTTAAATTCCGCGATCGCAAACAATATAGCGATCGCTTACGAGAAACCCAAGAAAAAACTCATCTCCTAGACGCTGTCCAAACTGGCATCGGTCAGCTAAATAATTTGCCAATTGCTCTAGGTGTAATGGACTTCCGCTTTATGGGTGGCAGTATGGGTTCTGTGGTGGGTGAAAAACTCACCCGTCTGATTGAGCAAGCAACGCGGCGACGCTTTCCTGTTGTAATCGTCTGTGCTTCTGGTGGTGCCAGGATGCAAGAGGGGATGCTAAGTCTGATGCAGATGGCAAAAATCTCAGGAGCCTTAGAGCGCCATCGCCAAGCGAGACTGCTTTACATCCCGGTTCTGACTCATCCGACTACCGGGGGCGTTACGGCTAGCTTTGCCATGTTGGGAGACATCATTCTGGCAGAACCAAAGGCAACGATTGGCTTTGCCGGACGCCGGGTGATTGAGCAAACCCTCAGAGAAAAGCTTCCAGATGATTTTCAAACCTCTGAGTACCTGTTGCAACACGGCTTCGTCGATGCGATCGTGCCCCGCACTCAGTTAAAGAAAACTCTTGCTCAACTCATTCGCCTGCATCAACCTTTACCAGTTGCACCACCGAGGGTTCCTCTAGCAGAGGAGGCTGTTGATGAATTGCTCGGAATCTCCCGAAAGCATTAAGCCAGTGACCAGTGACCAGTCGTAGGCTAGGGGATTTTGATCCCAAATCCGTTCATACAGTAGAGACGTTCCACCGGAACGTCTCCACTCAGGCTATCCCTAAGTACGCAGTTGGCTAGTAGTCGCTAAATCTCAGATTATTATGATGAAGATTATAATAACTGAGCCAGTCCTCAAGTCACCTGGATTAGTTTGTGCAAAACAAGGCAATGTTTCTCCAAGAGACTCCATGACCGTGGCACACGACGAATAATTAAAATTTCTTTTCTCCCCCTCTCTGGGAGTACCATTGCTCCCCTCCCTATTTTCAACTGAGGATTCTATTGATGGGATTTGTCATCTCCACAGTCAACATGAAAGGCGGCGTCGGGAAGACGACCCTCACAGTAAACTTGGCTACTTGCTTGGCAAAAAATCATGGAAAACGCGTTTTAGTGGTTGATTTAGATACCCAAATTAGTGCCACGCTTAGCTTAATGCAACCTCAAGATTTTGCAAAGGTTAGGAGAGGAAGACGCACGTTAGGCCAGCTAATTTATAAAGCAATCCAACCAAATAGTCAGAATAAACTGACTATTCAAGATATTATTCAACCCTACATTTGTACAATCAAAGGGTTGGACTTATTGCCAGGAGACATTGACCTCTATGATGAGTATTTAGTGTCTGACATGCTCCACAATAGAGCAGTGAATGAAGGTACGCGCAACTTCAGTGAAGTTTGGAATGATTTTGAAAGGCGGCTGATCAAGAGTATCTTAGAGCCGGTTATTGACGACTATGACTTTATTATCTTAGATTGCGCCCCTGGCTACAATCTTTTAACGCGAAGTGGAATTGTCGCGAGCGATTTTTATCTGCTGCCAGCCAGACCCGAACCTTTATCTGTTGTGGGAATTCAACTCTTGGAAAGACGGATTGCGAAGTTGAAAGAAAGCCATAAATCTGAAAATCCTCTCAACTTGCGATTATTGGGGATTGTTTTCATTTTATCGGGTGGTCTTATTGGTAGGTATTACAACCAAGTCATGCAGCGAGTCACTCAAGACTTCGTTCCGACTCAACTTTTTAAGAACCGCATTCCTATGGATGTTAATGTTGCCAAAGCGGTGGATAGTTTTATGCCAGTAGTTCTTGCCAGTCCGGGTTC
>DATNQP010000417.1:0-5359 GCA_036703965.1 Leptolyngbyaceae cyanobacterium | reverse complement strand
GCCCCGGAGCAACCCGTAGAAGCGTCAGGGAGCTACGCTCACCGAGAAGGTTCAGCGAAGGGAACCTATCCCTTTATTCGCGGCAGAGGTTCACTTGATGCGGCATTGGCATGCTTCCAGATGCTCTGTCAGCATTTGGGTATACCCTTCCGTCGGGATACTCTACGCCGCGTCATTGTTAACCAGCTATCACGTAGCGGTACTCTCTCCCTCCAGCACTGTGGTGCCGTTGCTGAAATGATGGGATTGAGCGCCCAGCTTGTAACGGTGCCTGCTGTTGCGGTCAACCGCCTACCAACTCCAGCAATGCTCTACTGGCGCGACAGCATTGTACTACTCTACGAAGCCACTGAACGGGAACTGGTGCTTGCCTTGCCAGAAATTGGACTCAAGCGCCTCAAACCATCACAGTTTTTGGAAAACTGGGATGAAAATGGGCAGGTGCTACTGCTAAAAGCCACCCCAGGAACTCCCCAAAAGCGGTTTGGGCTGAGCTGGTTTGTACCGTCCTTAATTCGCTACCGTAAGGTCTTAGTGGAAGTTTTAATTGCTTCCTTCTTTGTGCAACTGTTTGGGCTAGCAAATCCCTTAATGATCCAGGTGATCATCGACAAGGTGATCGTGCAAAACAGTATCAACACCCTGCACGTACTGGGAATTTTCCTGGTAGTGGTCGCCATCTTTGAGGCGATTTTAACCTACCTGCGTACCTGCTTATTTGTAGATACGACGAACCGCATTGACTTGGCTCTAGGTTCGGAAATAATTGACCACCTGTTGCGCCTGCCTCTACGCTATTTTGAAAAACGACCTGTTGGGGAGTTAGCCACCCGCATTAATGAGCTAGAAAATATCCGCCAGTTTCTTACAGGGACAGCATTGACTGTTGTCTTAGATGCAGTCTTTTCTGTCATCTACATCGTTGTCATGTTTATCTACAGCTGGGTGCTGACGATAGTCACTTTGGCGGTGATTCCCTTATTTGTGTTGCTCACCGTTATTGTTTCCCCCATCGTGCGGCAACAGCTACGCACTAAGGCGGAACGGCAGGCACAAACTCAATCTTATCTGGTAGAGGTTTTATCAGGAATTTCCACTGTTAAAGCTCAGAATATAGAGTTGCGATCGCGTTGGCGGTGGCAAGAGTATTATGCCCGTTATGTCAGTGAAGGCTTTAAGAATGTTTTGACCTCCACAGCCGCTGGTTCACTCAGCAATTTCCTGAACAAACTCTCTGCCTTACTTGTTCTTTGGGTAGGAGCCTATTTGGTATTGGATCAGCAATTAACGCTAGGGCAGTTGATAGCCTTTCGGATTATTGCTGGCTACGTCACAACTCCCTTGCTCAGGTTAGCCCAAATTTGGCAAAACTTTCAGTCAACAGGGCTATCCCTAGAACGCCTTAGTGACATTGTAGATTCACCGCAAGAAGCGGACGAAACAGACCGGAATAACATTCCCCTACCCACTATTGAGGGGGCAGTGAAGTATGAAAATGTCTCGTTTCGCTTTGCCAGTAGTGGTCCACTCCAGTTGAGCAATGTTAACCTGGATATCCCCGCAGGCACTTTTGTCGGCATTGTCGGTCAAAGTGGCTCTGGGAAAAGTACCCTGACGAAGCTCTTGGCTCGACTTTATGAGCCAGACTCCGGTCGAATTGTGGTTGATGGCTACGATATCAGTAAGGTAGAGCTTTATTCGCTACGGCGTCAGGTGGGAATTGTCCCTCAGGAAACACTTTTATTTGATGGCACAGTTCAGGAGAACATTGCCCTGACGAATCCAGATGCCAGCTCCGATGAAATTATTGAGGCGGCAAAGATTGCAGCGGCACACGAGTTCATTATGACTTTGCCAATGGGCTATAACACGCGTGTAGGGGAGAGGGGTTCAGCGCTATCTGGGGGACAACGGCAACGAATTGCGATCGCTCGTACCGTTTTGCAATCACCTGGGATGCTGATTTTAGATGAAGCGACGAGCGCCTTGGATTATGACGCTGAGCGGCAGGTGTGCTTAAATCTAGCTCAAGCCTATCAAGGACGTAGTGTCTTTTTCATCACCCATCGCCTCAGCACAATTCGCAATGCTGACATTATTGTCATGATGGATAAGGGTTCAGTCGTAGAACAGGGTACTCATGAAGAATTGATGGCTCAAAAAGGTCGTTACTATTGCCTCTATCTACAACAAGAAGCAGCAACGTAAAGGATTGGAGACTAGATTAGGAATTAGAGACCCTATGACGATGTTCCTGTCACTTTGCTGTCTCTCTTCCCAGCCCCCAATCGCCAATCGCCAATCCCCACCTACTCCCACAATTAGCCATGAACCAAAACAATGGGTCAAAGTTAAATAAATCAATGGCATTAGGATCACCACCGGTTCCTACTCAGCCGAGTAAAGTTACGGTGGGTAGGGACGCGAGCAATCGGCTCTCTACGGGGAACGACAAATTTGACCAACCTGTCATTCTTCGGCAATCCCACCATCGGTCACGGCTAATCCTCTGGACAATTATCGGCGTAACCGTCTCTGGGATTATTTGGGCATGGCTAGCTAAGATTGACCAAGCTGTTCCCGCCCAAGGTAAGTTGGAGCCACAAGGTGCTGTTAAGGAAGTTCAATCCCCTATTGCTGGGGTGGTCAAAGAAATTTATGTCCACGATGGACAGCGCATTAAGCAAGGTGATTTGCTGCTGAGCCTCGATTCTACAACCGCTCAGGCTCAACTCACGTCCCTGAGTAAAATTCGCGCTGCCTTAATTAAAGAAAACCAGTTTTATCGCTCAGCAATGGGCAATTCTAACGCGATCGCACTCAGCGAACAAGAACTAACACCCTTTTCACTTTCCCCAGAAATAGCCTCTCTCACTAAAAGCCGAAAGGCTCTCGTCGCAGAAAATCAGTTTTATCGAACTCAACTCAGTAGGGACTCCCAAGGCGCTAACCTCAGCCCTGAACAACGGGCGCGTTTGCAAAATGCCACAAGGGAACTGAACTCTCGCATCGCTTCTGCTGAGTCGGAAGTTGAACAACTAGAAAAACAGCTTCAACAGAATCAGTCTCAACTTGAGAATGCTAGAGAGAGCTTGAGAGGTCAGAGGACGATTCTTGACAGGCTGGAACTCTTGAAGAAGGAAGGGGGGTTTGCTGAAATCCCCGTAATGGAGCGGCGACAGACGGTCAACGACAAACAATCCGAGGTTGACGTAAGGCTTCAGGAAAAACTACGCCTGGAATTAGCGATCGCGCAGGCTAAAGAAAAACTAGAAAATACCAAGGCTCTCTCTGACAAAGATTTAGATGATCGGATGGCCACGAATGAAAAACAAATTGCCGAGATTGACAGTCAGTTCAACAAAGTGATTGTCGAAAATGAGAAAAAGATCGCAGAAATTGATGGTCAACTGAGTCAGGCTAAACAAAATTTAAGCTATCAAGAGCTGCGGGCACCGGTCGCCGGAACTGTTTTTGATTTGAAACCTTCAGCTCCCGGTTTTGTTGCCAATACAACGGAGCCGATTCTCAAAGTTGTTCCTGAAGAGGGTCTTATTGCCAAAGTTTTTCTCACCAATAAAGATATTGGTTTTGTGAAAGAAGGAATGCCAGTTGATGTCAGGATTGACTCATTCCCCTTTAGTGAATTTGGTGATGTTAAAGGGGAGCTGATATGGATTGGTTCCGATGCGCTACCTCCAGATCAAATTCGTCCTTTCTATAGTTTTCCAGCCAAAATCCGCTTGGATCGACAGTCTATTGCCATTAATGAGCGGACAGTTTCACTACAATCAGGGATGTCAGTCAGTGCCAATATTCGGGTGCGCGAACGCACGGTGCTGAGCATTTTCACTGATTTATTTAAAGAAAAAACTGATAGTTTGAAGACTGTGCGATAACCTGTTCATCTCTATTACTCACAAATCCCGTCCTATACAGTCTCCTCATCTCTCAGACAAACTGTTAACGCCTCCTAGCAGTGTAACCACCAACAGCACTTCCATCGCTACGAGTGTAGCCGTGAACGTAAGTTAAACTTGGATTAAAGCTGCTATCGGCATAGCTACTACCAGAGCTTCCCGATACGTTGGAGTTACTTGAGCTACCGGATGAAGCAGGGTCATAAGCGCTGTTAGAAGGGTTTGAAGAACTATCGGTAGAATTACATAGACTGCTCAAGTCTAGAGTTTTTCCCGACTCTGATGCCATGTAGCATGCTAAAGAGTCAGAATTTGAAACAGCTGGAAAACTAGAGTCTATGGGAACAGCCCAAGTGATTCCAGGGAAAGAAACGGCGATGGCAGTGGACAAAATTGTTGAGAGGCGAGAAAAGTTTGTCACGAAAGCTACACCAAATTAATGTTCTTCTTTCAGGATGCCGTTCATTAGGTTGAAATAGGTGAAGCTGCTTTAAAGAAATTACCCAAAATGATGAAGTTTCTCTTTATAATTACGCCCATGTAAAAAGTTAGAGGCTTTATTGAGGCTTCATTGGATACAGACAGGTTAAGGAGTTAACGGTGAGAGGTAAATGGGGACTGCCCTCCAGCCTTAAACTTTTTCCTTCCTCAATGAATTTTTTGTGCAATTCAGATTCACATCAGGTTATTGATCAATCAGCCTTCACCACTATTGCTCTCATTAGCTGAAAATACAACAGTAGGACACTTTCTGAAGTGGATGCTAGGAATTTGGAGTTTGTTGGAGTTTAGAGTAAATTGAAAATCATGTCACCTATAGCGATTTGGCTCTCACCTCTTCGCCAGAAAAGCTCTATGGGCGACATCGTCTTACTCCAGCTGATGGTACTCAGAACCCAATTGCAGCGATAGCGAAGCGCTGCTGCTTTCAGCAGATCGCCACTCTCGATGACACTGGCGTATAAGCCATTCTCCAGGATACTCTTAAAGAAGTAGTTCACCGCTTGCCACCATGTTGTCTACGAACGCCTATCTCATTGAGGGGAGACGCGATCGCAAACTCTTTAGATCTACTTCATCAAATTTTTACAATAGTGGCTCTTCAGGTGATAAAGACTTAAAGAGGAGAAGTAAAAATAAATGGTTATGAGTACAGTTTTAGTTGTGGAAGATAGTCTCACCCATCGGGTGCTGGTTTCAGAACTGCTCAAGAGGATTGGACTAAACGTTATTTTTGCTGGTGATGGTGTCGAAGCACTGGAACGAATTAAGAGTAATTGTCCCGATCTGGTGATTCTGGACATCATCTTGCCCCGGATGAATGGCTACGAAGTCTGTCGTCAGCTCAAAGGAAATCGCAAAACCCACAAGGTTCCTGTGGTTATGTATTCTACGAAGAACGAAGGGTGGGATTTCTATTGGGGCAGCAAGCAAGGTGC
>DATNQP010000416.1:0-3697 GCA_036703965.1 Leptolyngbyaceae cyanobacterium | reverse complement strand
ACTCTTTTCTAGTAGGGTTTTCTGGCGATTTTTACTCAATCGGAGCGGCGGGATTTGAACCCACGACCCCTACTACCCCAAAGTAGTGCGCTACCAAGCTGCGCTACGCCCCGGCACATTTACTCAGGATATCACAATACTTGTAATCCAAACAACAATCTAGAATACTTTCAATGTCTGAGCAGCTTGCACTAACCCTGGAACAGCTTGGGCAAGCCAGCTGCCCTCGCAGCGGCGTCCAGTATTCAAGATGAAGCGCAGCGTGTAGGCATGAGGATAACCTTCCACTTCCATCCAGAGTAAGTCGCTTTCCGCTTCGCAGGCAATTTTTTCCTCATCCATCAACTCATTTGCCATCTGGCTCATTGTCTGGGCCAGCTGCCCTAATAATCGGCAAAAGTCCTCTAACTCTGCCTCAGTTAGTTCAATTGCCCAGTCATCTCCACCCACTAAACCTTGATAGTCTGCTGCCTTGGGATTCCAGCCAAGACGCCAGCCTGAGCCACTTTTGACGAGACGTTCCATTCAGAGCATTTCTAAGGCTTTAGCAACTGAGCATCGCCCGGTTTAGGGAGCGATGGCGTTGCGCGGGGATTAGGGACGGTTGGTGGTGGAGGTGATGCACTGGGTGCTGGTGTGGGTGTTTGGGTGCGATTGGAATTGAAGATGCTGATTAAGACATCTATCAAAGCATTCCGTTCTGCACGACTTAGCTTTGCAATCGCTGTGCGATCGCCTTCCATCGGATTTTCCTGTAACGTTTTACTGCTGGGATACTGGGCTTGATCTAGGTACTCATATACACCTAGATAGTCAGCCATCGTCAGCTTCCAATCAAAACGGTAATTGGGAAGACGGCTTTTCACATAGATGTGATACCGCATTAAGCGACTTACCAGCGTATTATTTGAATCTACCGAGCTAGTCTCTTTACTGATGTACTGATTCTCTAGCGGCAAATTCGGTAAGCGTTCATAAACTTGCCGCCAAGCCTCCTGGGGTATGGAAAACTGGGCGGTAGCAGACTGTAAGCCAACGCCCTGAAACACACTTGAGTTTCTGACTTCTGCTTTTCCTAGGAACAGGTAGACACTAGTCAAAGCGGCAAGAGTAAAATGCAGTGTCAGCCGGATAGCCTTAGCCTTTCGTATCGCGTTAAGCATTTGGGACACGAGAGCAATGATTCAGTTGTTGAAGCTACAGTTATCGTGGTGGTTTAATCACCAATGATTTCCGGTTGTGTCAGTTCATCAGACATCTCGATAATTGCCCGTAGCACTGGCTTCATCATTGGGTCATCGATATTTTCAAAGTCTTCATAGCGACGGCGCTTGGCACGATTTGCTACTTGGACTGTAATTCGATAGCGATTGGAAGCTGCACTTACTAGCTCTTCCGCACGGTGCATAATCTGGCTCGAATCAAATTGGTAACGCTTGTGCAGCATATGTCTTTATTAGAGGGTGTTGTAGAGGGATTGAGTCATTAGCCGTTAGCTTGACAATTTGAGTTAGTTGCTAAAGGCAGATTGCACCCTCCAGTTTAACAGGAGTCCGCGAAGACAGGAGGGGAAGCTCTCGAACGAGGAGCTGAAAATTTCCGCTATCGTATTCTCGCGCTCAAAAGTGTAAAAGCGATCGCGCCACCCCTGTCAAGGTGTCCAGCCCAGTGCCCAAGGAGTTTTGTCAATCAACCTACGTATTCACATTTGAATGCAACTTCGTATCAGCTTGCGAGCCGCAAAGCTATCGCAAACATATCAGATATTTATCAAAAATCCTCTGTAATTTCACCATAATAACGCCTTAAGTCTTTTTATTTATTCCAGAATTTCACTGATCCCAGCGACTTTCAACAGCCACTACTCTGAGAAAAGCATTTTGCTCAGGCGACGCGATCGCACCAGTCAAGAAGCCGCGAAATTTATAGGGATGCACTATGAATACATTAAGTTTGTCACTTGGTTTAAGCTTAATCTTTGCTACCACACTAATAACGCCAGTAGTAGCTCAGACATCGGACTCGAAACCCCAACTGCCTTCAGAAACTGGTTCAGCCGACGATCTTAGAGTTTCTCCCAGGGGTGGAGTAGGCTTTAGCACCACAGGTTCAGGTTATGAAGATCCATTTTTTAGCCTTGAAGGTTTTATTCCCCTACAACAGAGTCCCGGTAGTACCCTTACCTTCCTAGAAGGAAAATTACTGATCTCAACTGACTCTACTATGGGCGGCAATATATTGCTAGGAAAGCGGTTCTACAGCCCATCTCAAGATCAGATTCTGGGAGGCTACATTGCTTACGATTTCCGTGATACGGGTAATAGCTTCTTTAATCAAATTAGTGCTGGTTTTGAGCGACTGAGTAAAAATTGGGATTTACGAATTAATGGTTACCTTCCTGTCGGCAATCGACGCCAACAGGTCGCAGAATCTTTCTCCAATCCTACCTTTCAGGAAAACTCCTTACTCTTAGATCGAAACAGACAATTTGAGTCAGCCGTGGCTGGCGTCGATCTTGAAGTCGGTACACAACTGTTGCCGCTAGGAGACGGAGACTTACGAGGCTATGCAGGTGTGTATTACTACAATGCTCAAGGTGGTAATGATGGCTTTGGTATCCGAGGACGATTGGAAGCCCGTCCCTCCGATAACCTCCGAGTTGGTTTATTAGTGCAAAATGACCCACTGTTCGATACAAGGGTAGTTTTGAGCTTGGGAGCTAGCTTTCCAGGAACTCGACCCCGTGGTGCTCAAAGAGATAGTACTTTGGCTCGAATCGGAGAGTCAGTTGGGCGTACTTCGACAATTACGGTTGATGAACAGAAGGAATTGGAAACTATTACTGCAACCAATCCAACAACCAATGAAGCCTACCGATTCCAACATGTGAACCTGGGTATGGGCAATAGTGATGGCACCTTTGAGAGTCCCTTTGCAACTGTCCAAGAAGCCTTGGCAGTAGCTCAGCCTAATGACATTGTTTATGTACAAGCTGCTATAGATCCAGGAATTCCATCCTTTAAGATTCCAGATAATGTATCGGTACTTTCGAGTGGACCAGTACAGCTCATTGACACTGTAGAAGCCAGGAATGTGCAGTTACCTTTCTCAGGTACTGGTCTGCTGCCGACAATCACAGATACCGTTGTACTGGGAAACAACACGGTTTTATCTGGATTCAAATTTCTCAATCCTGCTGGCAATGCTATTGAAGGAACCAATGTCAGTAACCTGACTATCCGAAATAACCAGATTACTGGTGCTGCTCAAAGCGGTATTTCTCTGAGTAATGTTACCGGAACAACTACCCTCGCCAATAACAGCATTACCAATAGTGGCGCGGGCATTTCACTGAACAACAATATCGGTAGTGTTGACCTGAACGTTAACGGAAACTCGCTTACCAACAACCTCGAACATATTACTGTCGGTTTAGTTGATACAGCCGTAGGAACCGTGGGCATTGTGGAAAACATTGTCACGGGCGGGAGCGTTGGGGTGGGTGTTGAGGCAGGCGGCAACTCCCTGCTTGACGTTAACATCGGCAGCAACACCGTCAACAACACGACACAGACGGGTATTGCTGTTGACATCCTTGGACAAGCTCAAGTTAATGCCACGATTAACGACAACTCTCTGACTAATAATCTGGAAAACATTGCTGTCGGCTTAGTCGATACTGCCGTAGGAACCGTGG
>DATNQP010000415.1:0-8789 GCA_036703965.1 Leptolyngbyaceae cyanobacterium | reverse complement strand
ATTTATCTAACTCCGCCCATAACTGTTCCCCTTTGTCGAGGTGGAGACGTTCCGCCGGAACGTCTCTACTACGGAACCAGCGACGGATGAACTCTTTCACCTGATCGGGATAGTCAAAATCCAGCAGCCGATACGTCTCGAAGTTTTCCAGCGCGTTTAAATTGGCTTCCCAGACATTCAACCGACAAGTCAGCACTACCCGTGCCTTTGCAACCCACCCTTCAAGTTGAGATGCGATCGCCTCTAGGGGCGACGCATGCGTCGCCCCTACCAAGCCCGAATCCCCTGCCATCTCATCAACGCCATCCAACAACAGCCACACGCGATCGCTTTTGAACAACTCCAATAGAGCGTTTTCCTGTTCTGGGGTAACACGCGCAACTTCTAAAGCGTTCTCAAGCCACGTTTGTAGCAAATACTCCTTAATCGTTCTCCCTTGCAAATCTGCCAAAGAAATCCAAATAGGCAGACCCAAATTCTTATTCTTATCCTCTAGTAGCCAAAATGCGATCGCTTGCAGCAGCGTCGTTTTTCCCGCACCCGGTTCTCCAATGAGGGCAATTCGTCTTCCTTTACTCTGTCCAACACCTGCGTCGAGGACTTGAGCCAAAAAATCCTCATACTTAAATCGCTGCTTCTCCTCATAAGTGGGTTCGTAGAGTCGTGAACCCTCCTCTGGAGAAACATCCCCACTAATCCTGTTTGGTTTGGTACGCTGCACCAGTGCTAGCGGCACATGAATCTCGTCTAACTCAAACTTCATGTCCTCATCAGCAGACATTAGCTGATTAGTAGTCAGACGCTTCTGTTTCTCCAACATGGCAAGGCAGATTTCGTGCCAGTCAGCTTGGGTTGCCTGTTGTTCAGGAGCGTTAGGCACTGAATTCCAAACATCAGAACCAACAATTTCCTCTGGTTTCAAGTCAAGGATGCCAGCAATCAATTCGATCGCTTCCGAGCCAATCTTATATCCCCAGTGCGGATTGAACAGTCGTTTGACCTGATCGAGGGTGACATTCGCTTTCTTTCTGATGTCTTCATACTTGTAACCCTTCTCGCGCTTTCTTGCTTTGAGCTGTTCGAGTCCGTCCTTGCTAGCAAGAAAGCCTTTAGGTCTGCGCGTTTGGCTCATTAGTCGCGATGCAGTTCAGGATAGCTATTCATACTTTAGCCAACCTGAAAGGGCACTTCCGGATGCAGATTACTACTCGCACTAATCTGCACTAACTGGCTTCTAGCGGCGAAGTGGTTGACACGGATATTCGTTGAATCATCAACACTACTGAAGTTAAATCGATGACTACAAAATCGTCCAAAGAACTTTCTGCTCAAGATTCAACGAGCTTGGTAAAAAAACTCAGGTTAAACACATCCAAATTCTCAGGGTTAAAACAGACCAAACAATTTGTGAGTGTTTTGTTAGTTCTTCAAGTCATCCTGATTGGCGTGAGAGGCAATCTTGACGTTTTTTCAGGTAAGTCTCCACTAGATGTTATCCCGTGGATGATTACCCAAAGCGTTGAGTTAATTCTCAAAGCCCAACGTGTGGAAAAGAGCCTCAAGGAAAGTAAAAGCAAGCAACAATCCACTGACCCAGCAAATTAGAATAGAGGCGCTAGTAGGGGCGGGTTTCACCCTTGAATTGGGCATCCCACAGACAATCTAGATAAACCCGCCCTCGACTAGGGTTGGGGCGGGTTTATCTATCTTGCGGGTAGGTGTTTATGTGATATCTGTAAAACCCGCCCCTACAGGTGTTGATTGTAGAAATAAAGACTTCAGATGCGATCGCATTTCCCAACCCTCCTTCTATCAAGGCTTAATCAAATGGCCCTCCAACTTGCGATAATTAGCGATTCGCCTTGCCCGCTCCAATGGCGGGTAAAGAATCATTGTTAATAAGGGGAAACTTGTTCCCAAAACTCCTGACATTACCAGCGGATTGCCAAACCCCAGCTTCAGACCAATTCCCAAGCTAATACCCAAAGCGGCTGACAACACAGAAACCCCCAACGCGAGAGTTTTACTAAATCCTCGACTCAAGCAACTTTGGGCAACACCTTCACCCTCAAACGCTGCCATAAACACCACGGCATCAACAACCGTAAAAGCAGCGATCGCCGCATTTGTCGCTCGAAACTCAGCCCCGAACGAGGTAACAAGCATCGCCGCCACCCCAGCAAAAAACACCGCCGCTACTGTATCCAGAGCTTTTAAGGGTACACCAAACCTGGCTCTCACCTTAGCCACTAATTTAGAGATAACGCCTGACGTTACAGCCGCCACCACTCCCAGTGCCGCCACAAATGCCGACACAAAAATTGCGATCGCGACCCCCATTGTCCCACTGTGGCTGACAATTCCTTCCCAAGCTCTTGTTTCCACCCAAGTTGCAGCGGTGGCAAATAGAATTAGTAAAGAGAGGGAAAGATAGGGCAGTTTTTTCGCAGGAATAGGAACTGGAGCTGTCTTAACTTTAATGGGTAAAACCTGTGTTTCGGGTTGAGAATTCGTATGTATTAACACCTCTCGCTCATACATTTGGTTTGCCATGAGCCTACGAGTATCAATGGTGATTTTGCACAACGCTTGATTACAGGAAAACTGAGATTGCTCAAACCAAATCCACTTATGGAAGTCGGGACTGTGGGGTGGGTCACTGAGATTGGGTGCGACTTCCCAACGACTTTCCAGCACTGTGTCAGGGACAGCATTACTAATCGTAATTGTTTGAGTTATCCTTTCACCCAGTTTATTAGCGGTAAATTCTAGGCAAGATTGAGTGAGTTTAACTTCAGGAACCCGGATAACATAAATGGGTTGCAGGGCTTCTAAGGCAGTCGCAGCGTCGGGAAAACGGTCTTTTGGTTTAAGTTCAACCATCTTTTGGAGCCACTCAATCCAACGCAGGCTGAGCTTAGGAACAAGATGTTTGAAGTTAAGGCGGTAGTCTTCATCAATTAAGTTACTGATAGCACTAGATGGGGTACCCGTTAGTAAACAAATCAGCGTTGCACCTAAACCATAAAGGTCAGATGCCTCACTCAATTGGCGATTAAATAACTGCTCTGGTGCCATGAAGCCAACTGTTCCTTTGGCAACACTGCTTACAGCAATTTCCCCATCCCCAATTCGCGCCAGACCAAAATCCACTAAGAAAACATTGATGTTGTCATCCACCAGAATATTTTCCGGTTTAATATCCCGATGACTGATGGAGGGAATCCGATTTTGCAGGTAAACCAGGATAGAAAGTAAGGAAACAGCAATTTGCTTAATTTCATCGGGGTCAAAGCTGCGTGGCACAACTAGGGAGGGTGCATTTTTGTATTCCTGTACTAGGCAAAAGCCTGTAGGTGTTTGAAAAGAACCCAGATAACGAGGGATGCTTGGATGATTCAGCCCTCGCAATACTTGAATTTCTCGTTCGATGGTGTCGTAGTCGGACCAAGTGGTGCCACGTTTGGCAAACTGAAAGTGCTTAATGACAACGGGTACCCCCCTCCCCCCCTTAGTTAGGGAAGGTGCTGTTGGGCGAACCCCTTCTCGTCCAGAAGAGGGGATACTGGCAGCAAGGGAGGTTGCAAGGTAAGTCACTCTCCCACCGGCGCGATTGTGTCCTAACTCTCGAACGACCCTGAAACCGTAGCTAGAAAAGTCTGGAAAATTGCTCATGAGTGTGAAGAGGAAAGCAAGCTAAGTGCGAATCGCCCTACCGTAACGGGGAAGTCCTTATCCTTCTCTTATAGAAGGGAATGCTCTCGAATAACGGGGAACGGGCATAGCTTTACTTACCGCGCCTTGTAGCGCGGAGCAACGTATCGCTTTTATCCACGATACTCCTTTCCTCAAGTAGATGAGCGCGATCGCCCAGACCAAAATCAGCAAACTAACGCAATGTACGACTTTTTTTAGCCACCCGAACCCACGGGCAGGGCTGATTCATTCTCTCAAAACAAGTACGCCAAGGGTTGAAACCCCTGTCTCATAGCTAAAGTCCACGCTTTGTGGACTAAAAATTAGTAGTTGATACCAAATCCGCTCTTATAGACCCCTTTTCCTTTCTCGTTGTATCTAGTCGTAGAGACGTTCCGCCGGAACGTCTCTACAAGGTTAGGCGGGTTGCTGAAAAAGGGGGTATAAAACCCGGATTCGCTATGAGTCGTCTTTAGACAACAATCCTGCTCCTGAAAGCCATTACGCCGTAATAATCAGAATCTCTTAAACCTTGACGGGTGTTCGATAATCACTACTTTCTTCAACACCTACACTTGGGGGTACTTCTTGATTTGTAATCAGACGTGCTCCACGCTTGCGAGTAAAGTAGTCCCAGCCCCACTGAATCATCACTATCAGCTTGTTGTCAAACTCAATCAGAAATAAAATGTGAACGAAAATCCAGGCCAGCCACGCCGGGAAACCCGAGAACTTTATAAATCCCAAATCTACAACTGCCGAATTTCGCCCAATCACTGCCAAGCTACCGTAGTCCTTATAGTGGAAGGCAGGCAGAGTATCTCCTTTTAAGCGCTTCTCGATGAGACGGGAAACATACAGCCCTTCCTGCATAGCAACTGGCGCGACTCCCGGTAGCGGTTTGCCGTTTTGGTGGGAGAAATTCGCCAAGTCACCAATCACAAAAATATTCGGATGTTCCGGTACACTTAGGTCTGGGTTCACCATCACTCGTCCCGCACGATCAAGTTGTGCGCCCGTGCCTTCTGCCAGTACCTGTCCCATCCCAGACGCTTTCATGCCAGCCGCCCATAGGATAGTTTGTGCTGGAATTTGTTCAATCTGTTCGCCTCGACGGATGCTAACGACATTGTCTTCAATGTTAGTAACCAGGGCGTTAGTCTGTACCGTAACCCCCAATCGCTCTAACGAGGCTTTGGCTTTTGCCGACAACTCAGGTGGGTAAGGCGGCAAAATCCGATCCATGCCTTCCAGCAGTAAAATTTTGGCTTCCGATGTATCGATGTTGCGGAAGTCGTTCTTTAAGGTACTGTAGGCAAGTTCTGCCAGTGACCCCGCTAATTCAACACCCGTTGGTCCGCCTCCAACCAATACAAAAGTTAACCAAGCACGGCGCTTTTCGGGGTCTGTTTCTTTTTCTGCTGCTTCAAAGGCAAGGAAGATGCGACGTCGCATTTCCAGGGCATCTTCCACTGTTTTCAAGCCAGGAGCTGTCTCTGACCACTGTTCATTGCCAAAGTAGTGGTGGCTAACACCTGTGGCAACGATGAGGGTGTCGTAGGATAGTTCTTCATTTTGAAGTTTTACTTTTTGCTCTTTGGGGTCAACATCCATCACTTCCCCCATCAGCACTTTTGTATTTTTCTGGCGACTCAGTACCCCTCGCAGAGGTGAAGAAATATCAGCGGGAGATAATTTTCCAGTAGCAACCTGGTAAAGTAGGGGCTGGAATAAATGAAAGTTTCGTTTATCAATAAGGGTGACCTTTACGGGTGCCTTTCCGAGTGCCTGTGCCGCATAAAGTCCACCAAATCCGCCTCCAACAATTACAACATGGTGAGGAGACTGATTTTGGGCTTCACTTAACATAAAAATTTTTCCTCTATTGATTTCGTTGATAATTCGGACTCGGACAAAAACAACTCGGCCAACGGGTTGCCAACAGGCTTTTCAATTTATAACTTGCTGTTCTTCGTTTTGGGATAACTACTAGGGAAAATAACAAATTAATTACAAAAAGCTAGAGAAATGTAAAGATTAGTCTTTGAACAGCAGAGTCTCCTGAGATGTTGCTGGGGCGATCGCCTTCCGGACGACAGTAGCTAAGCTACACGAAAGGTTCAGGAGTAATTTTTAGATCACCCCTGAAGAGAGAAGAAATTGACTAGCTCAACCTTCTCACAGCGATTGCTTTACATAATTTTATATTAACAATCTAGAAATCTAAGTATCAAGAGATACGAGACACTTTATTAGTCGGATTTTTCTGTGTTTGCCTGAAATTAACTGATATTCTGCGATCGCCTGTTCAGTACCCGGTAAATTCCCACCTCGATGGCTTACGACACTTCAAGGACAATCTTTCCTTGCAATCCACCTTGCTCAATGCGATCGTGAGCCTGTGCTACGTCACTCAACGGCATTACCGAGTCAATCACAGGCTTGAGTTTACCCCGTTCAATCAAGGTTCGCAGACTGTCCAACTTGTAACGCGCCCGCTCCAAAAACAGAAAGTGGAGAGTGATATTTTTGGGATGGGCGGCAAATAAATCCCCCGTTGTGTTGACAATGCTGACCATTCTGCCCTGGGGTTTAGTTACTGCAATGCTTTTGGCAAGAGTTGACCCACCTACTGTGTCAAACACGACATCAACACCCATTTCTTGAGTCTGCTGCACAACTTCCACAAAATCTTGAGATTTGTAGTCAATCGCGCAGTCAGCACCCAGTTCTTTGACCAAATCCACCATACGTGAACTACAGGTAACAAGAACCCGCGCTCCCGCCGCTTTCGCGATTTGTACAGCAAGCGAACCTACCCCACCAGAACCGTGAATGAGGACAGACTCTCCTACCTGTAGATTCGCTCTAGTAATCAAGGCATCCCAAGCTGTGCCTCCCGCTAAAGGGATACTAGCAGCTTCTATATGAGAGAGGTTTATAGGCTTGTGAGCAACAATGGCTTCGTTGGCTACATGATATTCTGCATAACTTCCCGCAGGACCCCCAAAAATTTCTGGGGTGTAAAAGACTTCATCACCTACCTTAAAGTCTTTTACCTCTTCACCCACCGCTTCGATAACACCAGAAACGTCATAACCAATAATTGCCGGTGGCTTGACACCTGCCCATGAACCCGCTTGGCGAATCTTGAAATCAACCGGGTTAATTGCATGTCGCGTGAACTTTTACCAATACCTGATTAGCTCCTGGTTGTGGCTTCGGCATTTCTTGGGGTTCAAAGACCTCTGATCCACCAAAGGCTTTGATAATCATCGCTTTCATTTCAAATTCTCCTGGGCGTCGTAAGTCATAAGAGCAAAAGGTGCAATATCTGACATTGATGCGATCGCACTCTTCCTAGCTAACTTTAAGCGCTTAAGGTTTAATCGGTCTGTTTTGGTTCATCTGACTTAGCTGACAGGGGTACCACTAGCACCTTATCAACCCGATTCCCATCCATATCCATGACTTCAAAGCGCATCCCTTTCCAGTCAAAATGCTCGGCAGCGGTTGGAATACGTCCTAGCTGCGTGACGACGAAGCCACCCATGGTGTGATAGTTACCTCGTTGCTCTTTGGGTAACTCTTCCAGTTCAAGAAGTTCAAAAAACTCTTCCACTGACAACATGCCGTCCAGCAACCAGGAACCATCCTCACGTTGCACAGCTTGCGGATCGTCGGCTTGATCGAGAGAGGGGATATCTCCGACAATTTCTTCCAAGATATCGTTAAGTGTCACCAATCCCTGAATCACACCATATTCATCGACGACGATCGCAATGTGAGTGCCGGATTGTTTAAACAACTCCAAGACTTTTAACCCTGGTGTGCTTTCTGGCACATAGAGCGGACGTTGCAACGCCGCCGTTAGGTCAAGCGGCTGACTGCCAAGGCAACGAGTTAACAAATCATTGACCTTGATAATGCCAAGCACGTTGTCCAGATCGCCTTGACAGACCGGAAACTGAGAATGGGCGCTATCCATAATCACTTGCCGGTTCGTTTCAGATGAATCCTCCAAGTCAAGCCAGACAATGTCGGGTCGCGGCGTCATCATAGCACTCACTCGGCGGTCCCCTAAACGAAATACTCGATTGAGCATTTCTTGTTCCGCTTCCTCAAACATTCCCGCCTCGGTGCCTTGCTCGATTAAGATTTTGATTTCTTCCTCGGTTACTTCTGGATCTGTAGAGGGACCAATACTCAATAACCTCAAAACCAAATCAGTTGAGTAGCTTAATAGATGAACTGCTGGGGACGCTAGCTTTGCCAACAACCGCATCGGCGAAGCTACACCCGCTGCAATTTGTTCAGGGTTGTTTAACGCCAGCCGCTTGGGCACCAGTTCACCGATCACTAGCGACAGATAGGTGATCATCAAAACCACGAGAAACAATCCGATCGCGTCAGAGTGGGCTACCAAAAATGGAATTGGAAGCTGTTTCAACTGATTTGCCAGTTTCTCCGCTAGGGTGGCACCGCCAAAGGCACCAGCTAGGGTGCTAATGAGTGTGATCCCAATTTGAACAGTAGACAGAAACTGATTGGGGGAATCGGCTAAGTCTAAGGCTGTACGGGCTTTAGCATTCCCCTGGTTTGCCAACTGTTGCAGACGGACCTTCCGTGCCGAAACGACTGCCATCTCGGACATGGAAAAAATACCGTTAAAGACGAGCAGCAGGAGGAGCAAAAAAATTTCGAGAGTTACAGAGGACATTTGTCTAAGCAGTGCAGTGGTGAGGGAGAGTTGCCCTTAACGTTCTAGTATCCAGCATTCCCAAGGTGGGAAACATCACTCTTAAATTGCAAGACTTGCAATTTTGGCAAGACTTCTAAAATGAGGAAGATAGGTAGCTATCCATTGGCGTTGGTCATCACCAGTCAAGCATTCCAGAACTCATGGCATTTTCTTCAATCATCCGGACACTAGAGCGATCGCCTCTTACCAGTGAACTGCTCTCGAAGCTGAATCGCCAGCAGTATTTACATCTAAATGGCGTCCCTCGCCTTCCGAAAGGATTGGTGGCATCTGCCATGGCAAAGGCTCGCGCTAGCAACTTGTTTGTAGTCACTAGCACCCTAGAGGAAGC
>DATNQP010000414.1:0-4480 GCA_036703965.1 Leptolyngbyaceae cyanobacterium | reverse complement strand
AAAGAAGTCAAAAACCAGGCAAAACAGACGCTCAATCAAGCGATCGCTAACCCTTGGATTGAGCGACTGGCACGATTTGGATATGCAGCCAAAGGGGTGCTTTACATTACCATCGGTATACTGGCAACTCAGGTAGCACTGGGACTAGGTGGTCAAGTAACTGGCTCAGAAGGTGCCCTGAAAACGATTATGACCCAGCCCTTCGGGAAGTTCTTGTTACTGGGAATAGCTGTTGGTCTAGTTGGGTATGTAGTCTGGCGTTCGGTGCAGGCAATCTTAGACCCCGAATACCAAGGTATTGCTCCCCAGCGCGTGATTGTGCGTCTGGGCTATGCGCTCAGCGGTTTGAGTTATTCGGGTTTAGCCTTTGCCGCTGCTAAGCTCATTGCCGGTTTTGACGAGGAGGATCAGGGTGACTCCTCAATTAGCTGGACTGCCCATTTGCTAGCACAGCCCTTTGGTCGTTGGTTCGTGGCACTAGTTGGGGCAGTTGTGATTGCTGTTGGTTTTTCTTACTTCTACAGCGCCTACAAAGCTGAATTTTGTAACCAGTTCAAAGTGATTGAGATGAGCAAAATTGAGTTAGCCTGGGCAACCCACCTGGGTAGATTGGGTTTATCAGCTCGTGGCTCAGTTTATGGGGTAATTGGCATTTTCCTAATTCAAGCCGCGCTACAGTATAACGCCGAAGAAGCAAAAGGACTCAGAGGCGCACTTGAAGCGATCGCGGGGCAACCTTTTGGTTTATTTCTTCTCGGTGTTATTGCCGTTGGTCTGATTGCCTATGGTATTCATGAGTTAGTCTTGGCGCGATACCGTCGGATCATTGAAGGTGACTGAATCAATTTGAAAAGAGTTCAGCAGGATTTTCCTGAACTCCTGAACTCCTGAACTCCTGAACTCCTGTATTCTTCTTGTTCATCCAGGATGTACCCTAGGGTTATAGAGAATGAAGCAAGATGTGAGTTCAATCCAACTTCAGTCCTCCTTGACGCTCACACTTGACACCTGAATTGCGCCACTTTTCCAGATTCACTGTTGCCAAGGGAGTTAACTGAGAACATTTCGGCTGGATAACTTGACTAAGTACAGCCCAAACCAAGCTGCGGGATACATCCAGCCCAGTTTTGAGGAGAGATTCCCGATTGCCAGGAATGCCTTGCTCCTTAACAATCTCCGGCTCTACCCAAATCCCCTGAGCGCCCAAGAGAATTTGTCCGATCCACTTGGCTCGCGGCAGATGAGTGTGGGATGTAATTAACTTAACTTTACGAACACCCCACTGACGCAAGATTGGGATATTAAAGTAGAAGTTATCAAAGGTGGAACCAGCACACTTTTCTAACCAAACGTGGCGGATGGGAGCCTTTTCCCGTTGAAAAATCAACAAAATGCAGGGGTCTAGAGAGCCGTGAGAGATTAAAATTCGAGTTTCTGGGTGCTGTTTAGCCAACTTAGCGACATAAATCTCCCGACGAATACTCCCCCCTAAGACAAAGTAAGCATCCACGGGAGCTGACGCCGCCGCCTGCAATTTCAGGGTATTCATCAGTAGCCAACTGCAAAGGAGCATAGCTAAGCTAACTAGCCCTAATCTGAGCAGACGTTGTCGTCGTTTGACCCGAAACCAGTGCTTCAAACTAACCCAGTGGCGTGAAATGAGTCTACCTCGCTCGTCTTAATAACAAATGCTCAGATCTTCCTGAAATACTGAGTTATTCTACGGATACTGACTATCTGAGTAAGGACACTGACTAAACTGGCACAAAATTTCTGTAACTTAAATTTAATTTAACTATAGTGACCCTAGGCCAGTCTCAGAAGTCAGCGCTACGATAACTTCAAAGCGTCAGCTGAATGTAGAATCCACGCAATGGGTATCCCTTCAACTGCCATATTTGAAAATAACTGTTCAGTTATCTAACGCCAACCCCTTACAGCCACTCTCCATGAACCAATACCCAAAACACTCCCCTTGGCTCAAAGGCGTCCTCTTCACTGGAGCGATCGCAACAACGGCGACATTGTCTTTGTTTGCACCGATTGGTGGTCGCTCTGTCTTTGCCGCACTCCAGGATAGTCCGAAAAACGTCGTTGATGAAGTCTGGCAAATTGTTAACCAGGAATACGTTGATAACAAATTCAACAACGTTGATTGGCAAGCAACACGGCAACAATTGCTCAGCAAGAACTATACATCAAAAGAGCAAGCCTACGACGCTATCCGGAAAGCCCTAGAGCCTTTGGGAGACCGCTACACTCGCTTTATGAACCCAGAACAATTCCAAGCGCTCACAAGCCAAACAGCCGGTGAGCTTTCTGGTATTGGGATTCGTATGGGACTCAACGATCAAAATAAGAGCCTGATGGTCGTCGAACCGATTGAAAATTCCCCCGCTGCCAAGGCAGGTATCAAAGCTGGAGACGGTATTGTAGCGATTAATGGCAAATCTACCAAAGGAATGAGTCTGGAAGAAGCTTCTTCGCTGATTCGGGGTGAAGCCGGGACATCAATCAAGCTGCAAATGTCCCGTGAGGGGAGGGGTGTGTTTGACATCTCTCTGACCCGCGCTCAAATCGAACTGGCATCGGTTCACTACACCGTCAAGCAGGAAGGTCAGCTGCGTGTCGGCTATATCAGCTTAAATGAATTTAGCTCCCATGCCGCCGAGCAAATGCAGAAGGCGATTAAGAACCTCAACGATCAGAAGGTGAATGCTTATGTGTTAGATCTGCGAGGGAATCCAGGAGGACTACTGCACGCCAGTGTTGAAATTGCCCGAATGTGGATGGAAAACGGCGCAATTGTTCGCACGGTAGACCGCAAAGGCGGCAAAGAGGTATTTTCTGCTAACCACACGGCTTTAACTCAGCTGCCTTTGGCTGTTCTGGTAGATGGCAACTCAGCCAGTGCCAGCGAGATTCTCACCGGCGCTCTTAAAGACAACAAACGTGCAACAGTCGTCGGTAGCCAAACCTATGGGAAAGCTGTCGTCCAGTCTGTCCATTCCTTATCCGATGGTTCAGGCTTAGCGGTAACAATTTCTCGTTACTACCCACCTAGCGGTGCCGATATTAACCAGAAGGGAATCACGCCTGATATTAAGATCGACTTGACTAGCGATCAAGAGCAGCGTCTGGAATCTGAACCAAAGTTGCGAGCCACTAATGATGACCCTCAATATAAACGAGCGATCGCGGCTTTAGAAACTGGTGTCTTCGCTCGACCAGGTCTGGGTCACCCTACTAAGCCAGTTAGTGTTCGATGAGGCGGCTAATTGTCAATAGGTAATGGTTAATTCTTAATAATTCTTACCATTGACAATGAGCCATTAGCAAAAAACCAAGGACTAAAACGAAGCAAACAAACAGATTATCTACTCAGCTGAGTGACTAGATGAATGAGTTCTGGCAAAATCAGCTGTTGGACGGCGAGTTTGACAGCTCCCGTTGAGCCAGGAATTGAGAAGACTAGCTTCATTTTATAGACCCCCGCAACGGCTCGTGAGGCGATCGCTCGCGAGCCAATTTCTTGGTAGCTCAAGAAACGGAACACCTCACCAAATCCGGGCAACGTCTTTTCCAATAAGCTTTCTAATGCTTCGTAAGTGGTATCTCGCGATGCAATGCCAGTGCCGCCATTAAAAATTAAAGCATCAACGTCTGAGCGTTCTCCCAAGGCTTCCAAATGTGCCTGAATCTGCGTTGGCTCATCCTTGAGAATCGTGTATACACTAACCAAGTGACCAGCGTCAAGGAGTAATTGCTGAATCAACTGCCCACTACGGTCTGTTTCAGGCGATCGCGTATCACTAATAGTTATGACAGCACAATTCACCGTTATCTTGGTTAGGTCAGGGTGAGGTTGTTGAATCATCGGTTAAAGTTGAAGTCTCCCCCTCTTGCCCTCGTCTAGTCTCAAAAAGTTCTAAGCAGCTGGGCGTAATTAAAGACAACATGTTTTTTTGGGGACTGGGGACTAGGGACTGGTGACTGTGTACTGAGTAAGGATTCCCAGCCCCCAATCCCGTTCGGCGTTTCGGACTTCGGCGTGAGCGCTCAGTCGAACGCTGAGCGCTCAACGTCGTTCTTGGTTAAGTCACTACATCTATTGGTCGCCTCCGTCCCTACGGCGACCTTGGGGGTGGCTGTATCCCGACACTCAATCGTTACACGGTACTCGGCTGCGCCTCGATGTGTCCGTGTCGATTAGAGTGCGGAGCTTATCCACCCCCAAACCCCCAAGAGCTAAACAACGCGCCAAGGCTATGTTTATTATGATTTATTAAATCCCAGATCATTTTCTTCGGCATATCGTTCCATGAAGCGCATGAAACGATCCCATTCTCCTTGGGATTTCATCAGCACAATCGCTTCTAGTGCCATCGGCTGACCATTGACAAATTTGCCCTTGACCTCTCGGGTCACGATTTCACCCTCTTCATCAATCATGTACATCCCAGTGATGTCTTCCGTGTTG